>NZ_MIIZ01000942.1:0-15747 GCF_001743005.1 Shigella sp. FC1967
TGGTAAATAAACAGCGATGTTTAAAACACCGCTATTCAGATTAAACTGAAAGTGAATAAAGTGATATCAAAGTCTTATGAAACCATTAATTCACTGATAAGCATCAAAGGGCGATTCATACGTTTCCCTGATTGTTGATTGAAAAAATGGAGATTTTCAGGATGAATCGTAAGGCCTATTTTATTGCCAATTTTCACGCCGTGGTCGTTTGGCGCACGAATAACAAGAGGTTGTTTTTGTTTATCGCACGTTGTGGCATAAATTAAAACATCTGCACCGAGAGCTTCAATAAATTCAACATCAACATGAAAAAGAGGATGTTGATGGCTAATCATTAAATGTTCAGGACGTAAACCTAATTTAATGGTTTGAGAAGAAAAATGCTGAGGTGAAACGGCAATATGCCCATCCGCGATTTCAATCACATTATAATTAATCGTGACATCTAAGATATTCATTGCTGGAGAACCCATAAATGTCGCCACAAACACAGAGGCTGGGCTTTCATAAATATCTAACGGCGTGCCTACTTGCTCTATATTTCCTTGATTTAAAACCACCAGTTTATCGGCTAATGTCATCGCTTCTACCTGATCGTGCGTTACATAAATCGATGTTGTGGAAAGTTTTCGCTGTAATTTTTTGATCTCCAAACGCATTTGAACCCGTAATTTAGCATCAAGATTAGAAAGGGGCTCATCAAATAAAAAAGACTTTAGGATCACGAACAATGGCTCTGCCCATCGCGACACGTTGACGTTGCCCACCTGACAGTTCTTTAGGTTTTCTATCAAGTAAATGGCTGATTTCAAGCATTTTAGCCGCATTTGTAACGAGCTCTTCAATCTTGGTTTTGGGTGTTTTTCGATTACGTAAACCATATGCCATATTGTTATAAACTGACATATGAGGATAAAGGGCATAGTTTTGAAACACCATGGCAATATCACGTTCACTAGGCTCATACTCATTAACCCGTAAATTATCAATAAATAAATCACCTTGTGTAATGGTTTCTAATCCTGCAATCATTCGTAGTAAAGTTGATTTACCACAACCACTTGGACCAACTAATACCACCATTTCACCTTGCTCAATAGAAAGATTTATTTTTGAAATGGCTTGATGGCCATTTGGGTAACACTTTTCTAAATTTGTGAGAGTGACGGTTGTCATGCTATTTCTCCGTATCAATAAAACCTTTAACAAAGGCGCTTTGCATCAAAATGACAATCAGGACGGGAGGCAACATTGCAATTAACGTGGTCGCCATGATCTTATTCCATTCAACAACACCATCAGAAACCGCAACCATCTGTTTAATGCCCATTACAATGGTGTAGTAGTGAGTATCTGTTGTGATCAACATTGGCCAAAGATATTGGTTCCAGCCATAAATAAAAGTGATAACAAATAGGGCGGCGATATTGGTGCGAGAAAGAGGAAGTAAAATAGTAAAAAAGAACTTAATAGGACAGCGCCATCAATTTTAGCAGCTTCAATTAATTCAGGAGTAATAGTAAGAAAAAATTGGCGAAATAAAAAAGTGGCTGTGGCGCTGGCAATTAATGGAATGGTTAAACCTGCGTAAGAATTCAACACATTGAGATCCGTAACTACCTCAAATGTCGGCATAATGCGGACTTCAACAGGCAACATCAACGTAAAAAAGATAGTCCAAAAGGCGAGCATTCTTCCCGGAAATCGAAAGAAAACGACGGCGTAGGCGGATAAAATCGAGATTGTTAATTTCCCTATGGTGATCACCACTGCCATAATCAATGAATTCAATAACATACTATTAATTGAAATGGCGCTATTTTGTGTGGTGCCTGCCTGTAAAAATACCGATTTAAAAATTGTCATGCCTTCAGTACCAAACCAAAGGGGAGAACCAGTGGCAAATTCGGTGTTTTGATGTGTTGTTGCCACAAGTGCAATCCAGATAGGGAACGCAACAGAAAGTATGCCGATAATAAGAATAAAATGGCAGAAAGCATGAAATAAAGGTCTACGTTCAACCATCAGTAAGCCACCTTTTTCTCAACATAACGAAATTGAATAATGGTTAATATCGCGACAATAAACATCAAAATAACGGATTGTGCGGCGGAAGAGCCTAAATCTAATCCGACGAAACCATCGTTATAGACTTTATAAACGAGCGTTGATGTACTACTCCCTGGACCACCTTGTGTCATCGCATGGATAATGGCAAACGTATCAAAAAAGGCATAAGCAAAATTAACCACAAGTAAGAAAAATGTAGTGGGAGAAATTAAAGGGAGACTGATAGTCATAAAGCGCTTAATAGGGCCACTACCATCGATAGCTGCGGCTTCTAAAAGAGATTTAGGGACAGATTGCAATGCGGCGAGGAAAAATAGAAAGTTATAACTCACTTGTTTCCATGTCGCTGTTAAGATCACCATCCACATAGCGTGATGTGTATTAAGTACAGGATCCCAATTAATGCCTATTTTTTTTAATTGTTGGCTTAATACACCAATCGTGGGATCAAGCATAAATAACCAAAGAAAACCCGCAATAACCGGCGCAATAGCATAGGGTGAAATTAATATAGTGCGATAAAAAAGTTTACCTCGCAAAATTTGCTCAGCAATGCCTGCCAAAACAAGTGCTAATAACATTGATAAAAATACGACACTGATACTGAAAAGAAGTGTCGTGACCAAGCTATCAAAGTAATAACGATTGCTAAAAAGTCGCTGGAAATTTTCAAAACCAACAAATTCTCGACTAAGCCCAAATGCATCTTCTAATTGAAATGACTGAAAGAAAGCTTGTCCAGCAGGCCAAATAAAAAAGATAAGCGTGATAGCTAATTGGGGGAAAATCAGCGCTAGTGGTAACCCTTTTTGTTTAAAATAAATGGATTGAGATGCCATACTATATCCAGTAAATCGATAAAAACAGAAGGCGAGCTATTTTGCTCGCCTAATCTAAGTGACTATTGCTGAGTACGTTCAAAACGGCGTAATTGCTCATTTCCACGTGTAACTGCATTATCTAACGCAACTTGAGCACTCTGTTTCCCTGACCAGACTTTCTCTAACTCTTCATCAACAATTTCTCGTGTTTGCAGAAAATTACCAAAACGTAATCCTTTTGAATTTGCGGTAGGCTCTGACGTTGTCATTTGTAATATTGCGGTATCAGCCCCAGGGTTTTTCTGATAAAAACCTTGCTGCTGTGTTAATGCATAAGCTGCTTTAGTGATTGGTAAATAACCTGTTGCTTGGTGCCAATCGGCTTGCACTTCAGGGCTTGAAAGATAGGTGAAGAATTTGGCAACGCCGTTATATTCGGCATCTGGGCGCCCTGACATAACCCATAACGATGCCCCGCCAATAAGCGTATTTGCTGGTTCTTGTACGAGAGTATCGTCGTAAGGCAATTGACTAACACCAATATCAAGACCTTTCATATTCTCTTTAATACCCGCAAAACCTGCGGATGATTCCATCACCATGGCACACTCTTGGGTATAAAAGAGAGGCATTGCATCCGATTGGCGTCCGCCATATTTGAAAATACCTGATTTAGACCAATCTGCCATTTGTTGAATATGCGCTACAAAAGGTGCTTTATTAAATAGAAACGTGGTATCAAAACCATCGAAGCCGTTATTTTTTGTCGCAATAGGTAAATTATTGCGCGCACCAAAGTTTTCGATTTGTGTCCATGATTGCCATGTGGTGGTAAATCCACATTTAACACCAGAATCGAGCAGTTTTTGAGATACGGCTTCCATCTCTTTCCATGTCTTTGGTGGCTGTTCTATTCCTGCTTTTTTAAAGAGGGCTTTATTGTAATAAAGTACAGGCGTGGAACTATTAAATGGCAGTGACATCATTTTGCCATCAGGAGTGGTGTAATAGCCTGTAACAGTAGAAAGATAGCGATTAGGATCAAAAGGTTCGTTGGTTTTTTCCATTAATTGATAAACAGGAAAAACAGCTTTTTTAGCTCCCATCATACTGGCTGTACCCACTTCGAATACTTGCACAATAGCAGGTTGGTTTTTAGCGCGAAATGAAGCCACAGCACTCGTCATTGTTTCAGCGTAAGTGCCTTTATAAACAGGCTTTATCTCATATTCAGATTGACTGGCATTAAAATCAGAGGCGATTTGATTGACTTTCTGACCGAGCGCACCCCCCATTGCATGCCACCATTCAATTTGTGTTTTTGCGTGTGTAGGAGAGGTAAATAACGCCATCGCAACAGCAAGACCTGTTATTGATTTTATCGACATGCAGAATTTCCTTTTTAATCGAAAGTTAAAGGTGCAATCTAATCTTCGAATTACCCTAAATGTTATTTATGACAAAGGGGTGACAATTAAATGAAGATATATTGATGGTATGACTGTCAAATTGCTGTCATAAATGGTTGTCATGATGTCGGCACAAATGAAAAGGAGAGAGAAATGAAGATAGCTGCTCACCGAGGTTTTTCTGGAAAAGCCCCTGAAAATACATTGGCTGCGTTTAAAATGGCGATTGATTTCGGGTGCGAATGGATTGAAACGGATGTGCAATTAACGGCGGATTATGTTCCAGTGCTTATTCATGATAAAACAGTGAATCGTTGCACGAATGGGCAAGGTGCTGTGCGTTTTCATACCTTAGATGATTTACATCGCCTTGATGCGGGAAGTTGGTTTAGTTCACTCTATCAAGGTGAGAAAATTCCTTCTTTAAGACAAGGATTGCAGCTAATTAAACGTTCAGGAACAAAGCTTAATATAGAGCTGAAAACATGGCCTGATGATGATGTTGAGCGTTTATGCTTAGCCGTTTCTGACATGATAAAAAGTGCAGATATTCCGAATGAGCAAATTTTATTTTCTTCTTTTGATACGCATGCACTTATCGTTATGAAACGATACCTGCCTTATATTCGCAGAGGCCAATTATGGGACGAGATCCCTGATAATGCGTTAGAAACACTAAACGCAATTGATGGTTTTAGTGTGCATTGTAATTACAAATATCTTACGCAAGAACAAGCCCAATTGTTAAAACAAGCAGGCTATGAAATTTATTGTTATACCCCTAATAATCCTGAAGAAGTGAAAGATTTTGAGCAATGGGGTGTTGATATGCTGATCACTGATATGCCTGATGTTTATCAAATAGCAAAATGAAAAAGCGCTAACTCTTCCTCGTACTTTTACTGAATAAGGCGTTATCGATATATTTGATAACGCTTTTTATCCTTTTCCTTTCAAATACTATTTACAGAAATTAAATAAGAGAAACGTTGAGTAATAGATGTTTTCTTTACATTCTCTGCTATTATCCTGCGCAATTAATGAATAGATATTGTTCAATACGGTAATGTTTATCTCATTAAAAATAAAAATGGGGAAAATGGTTAGCGAATATAGTGACCTTATCAATCCAGCCTCTAAGGGTAGAGGTGCGTTATTTCTACTTTAATTGCCAATAATATTATTGAGAGTGAAATATGAAAGAACTCGTTGTGGTTGCTATTGGAGGCAACAGTATTATTAAAGACAATGCTAGCCAGTCTATCGCTCATCAAGAACAAGCAGTACAAGAGGTTGCCGCCCATATTAGTGATATGGTGGCTGAAGGGTACAATATTGTATTAACTCATGGTAACGGGCCACAAGTTGGGCTTGATTTACGTCGCGCCGAAGTGGCACATGTGCAAGAAGGTTTACCATTAACACCATTAGCCAACTGTGTTGCTGATACACAAGGTGGTATTGGTTATTTAATACAACAAGCGTTAACGAATAAGCTTAGTGTTGAACAAAATACACAAGCAATTACCCTTATCACACAAGTTGAAGTTGATAAAAACGATCCCAATTTTATTTCTCCAACTAAGCCTATTGGTGCATTTTTCTCTGAACAAGAGATGGTGCAATTAAAGCAAGAAAATCCGCAATGGCACTTTGTTGAAGATTCTGGTCGTGGTTATCGTCGTGTAGTTGCCTCGCCCATTCCCCAACATGTTATTGAATCTAAGGCAATTAAGTCACTATCAGAGTGTGGTTATATCGTGATTGCTGTGGGGGGCGGTGGTATTCCAGTTATTAAAAATGAACATGGTAATTACCAAAGTGTTGATGCTGTTATTGATAAAGATCTGTCATCAACATTGCTCGCCAAAGAATTACATGCAGATATTCTTATCATCACCACAGGTGTTGAAAAAGTCTGTATTCATTTCGGCAAACCAGAACAAAAAGCGTTGGGTGAAACGACGGTTGCAGAAATGACACAATATATGCATGAAGGGCATTTTCCTCCAGGGAGTATGCTTCCTAAAATTGAAGCTAGCCTCTCATTTTTAGCTGCGGGTGGAAAAAGAGTTATTATCACAACGCCAGAAAAGTTAGCTTCTGCCTTAAAAGGTGAAACTGGAACACATATTGTTGCTTAATTATCTTTATCAGTAGTGTACGATTATTTCATTGATAAGCGCCTTATTTGTAAAAAGTAAGGCGCTTATTTTATGGGAGTCTTAAAGATAGGGAACTATTAAGTAGGATGATTAGCAGGATAGGCTTTTGCATAATGACGAGGATTTAATCTTGAAAATAATCCTATAGTCACAATCACTAAAATAGCATGGAATGCCCATGCATAAGTAAAGCTTCCATCCGACTGGCGTAATAGCACAGCAACTAATGGGCCAAACGCGGCAATAATAAACCCCCCGCCTTGCATTAAGGCTGATAGAGCTCCCGCTTGCGCTGGATCAGGAATATGATCCAGCGCGACAATCATCATCATGGAAAAACATCCACCTAAGCCACAACCTAAGAAAATACTCCAAAGATAAGGAGCACTCATTGGAATAATCATGATTGCGGCAAAACCGATAAATTGGCTTATTAATGTTACCGTAAGCCAAAAACGTCTATCGTGATTTTTAGCTGCTAAGAAAGGAATAATTAACGCGGCGGAGGCTTGGAAAAGGGAAAGGATGGCGACAAGTGAGCCACTTTGTGCGCTTGGCATTCCTAGTGATTGGTAGAAAGGTGCCAACCATGCCACAACAGAGGCGTAACCTGCATTAACACAACCAAAACCTAAAATAAGCAATCCTGTTCTAGGGCGCCAAATTAAGGTATTGAGTGATATTTTATTAGTAGAGGTGACACTGTTTTGAATTGAAAAAAGAATAGCGATAAAGGCAAAACCTGCGGGAAGCGCAAACCAAGCTAAAGCATTTTGCCACTGGCCATAATTTGCCGTAAGAAGAGGGGATAATTGCGCTCCGAGTGCACCACCTCCCATTAACATGGCGGAATATAGCCCCATCATAATAGGTGTTCGATTTCCAAACCATCCTTTAATAATGCCGGGAAATACCGCTTGAATATAGGCAACGCTTAAACCGCAAAAGAGGGCTGTCAGCAATAGTTGATTACCATCAGAAACATAAGCCCGAGAAAATGAGCCTATAAGAAGCATCAACATTGCGACTAAAAGTCCTTTACGTACTTGAATATAAGGCTGTAAGAACGGAACGATTAGTGCACCTACGCCCATTAAAAGCATGGGTAATAGCGTGAGTAACGAGACTTGGCTATAACTCATTCCTGTTGAAATAATAATATTGTCAATAACAGGGCCGGGGCTGGTTAAGAAAGGGCGTAAATTTATCCCAACTAGAATAATAGTGAGGATAATCTGCCATGTTTTTTTTCTTGGTAAGGCAGTCATTATAATTCTCTGATAAACATAAATATTGTCTATTGTATAGACAATATCTGTATAAACAAATGGCTATATTGAATATTTAAGTGTTATTTACAGTAAAGGGGGGCTAGGGTATCTGCATTATTGGGATGGAGAGGCGAGTGTTTCATTATTTTAAAAATAAAACTAATAAATCGCTTAGACAGCGTAAGAGATAGTGATGTGAAAAAGAGATTGGTATTACTAATGTTTTTCTATCTTATAAAAAGATAATGTTAATTTTAGTTTATTTATAAAGATAAACATTATCTCTTATTAAAGAAATGTTTATCTAAATCGATCTTGATACTAAGAATAGATAATTTTATGGATAAGTTTTTACCTCTATAACTTAGCTTCCACTGTTTAATTTGGCTTTTTAGGGTTAATTAATGTGAATTCATAGTGTTCAAAATGAGAAAGTACTTTTTTAAATTCAACTGTCGCTTTATCTAAATCCCATGATTTAGGGAAATAAAAACCATCAAAAGAAATATTTTCTAATCTGGCAATAAATTGATGGATAAATTCATCAAAACCCGCGTAAGTCAGTGCGATTTTGCCTGTCCAATCAATATGGAAAGTATTATTGGATTGACGTTGGAAAGTAATTTGATGCTTTGTACACTCATCATGCCCTAATAAATAAAGACTAAAAGCAGGGATTTCTGCGTATTCTTCATCCTCATCTTCATCACTATGGATTTGAGGGGCGATATCAACATTAAATTGATGAGTCACAAAGTTATCAAAATCGAAAGGCGCATTTCCTGTGTTGAGTAAAATACCTTGGTCGTCAGACCAATAAGTTGAGGAGAGTGTACAGCAGTGATAATTATCCCAGACAATTTGATCTTGCCAGTGTGCAAGGCTGGTATATTCTTGCTGATCATCTGATCCTTCATCATCACTATCAGCACAATAATCTTTACCCTCGCTTAAATAGTAATCGGCGCTTCTAAGGTGAAGATCAAACCAAAGTTGTCCATTTTTATCTAATCGACCAGACCAAACAAATTCTTTGATTGTATGAGGTTTAGGGTAAGCGCTATCAATAAAAGTAATGGTACGTAATGCTGTGGTCATGGTTTATGTTCTTTTTAATGTGAGTATTTTTATTCTAAAATACCATAAATTACATGATGTAATAGACTGCAAACAAGTGAGAAAGTAATGTTAATGGCATTAAATCAGCAACTACCTATTCCTTCTATCCCCCTATGAAAATGGAAAAGGAGAGAGATGGCCATTAATTGATGGCAAATACGCTTTTCCACAAGACTATATTGCGTTAATTACACAATATGGTTCAGGCGTGATAGCCGATTTTATAACGTTATTTAATCCCTTTAGTAAAAATGAGTATATTGATTTTTTTCAACAAAAAGTGTGGATCCTTGAAGATTTTAATTCATTAATCAATGACGATCCTGACTACTATACTTTTGTTCTGTATCCAAAAGGTAATGGGCTTTTACCTATTGGTATTACTGATAATGGCGATACTCTTTTTTGGGTTGTTTCATCTAATGATAGTAATTTATGGACCATGGCAATTATTCCATCTAGATCCTCTGAGGTAGAATTTATTGCAGAAAATCTAACAGGATTTTTAGACGGTGTATTATCAAAACGAATACGTTGTCAGTCATTTCCGACGGGGTTTCCATCAGAAAATATAACGTTTATTTCAAACTGTTGATAGGTTAATTGCCTATGGGTCATTGAGTGACTCGTTATGTCGTGGTAAGCCCAATAGGGTTGGACATACTAAAGCGAATAAACCTACTCAACATAATATATTTACTTTAGTGTTATAGAAAGCGTGTGAAAAAAACAAAAAAGCCTTTTCTGAAATACCCAGAAAAGGCTTTTTATAAAAATAGACCTAACTGACTAGGATCAGTTCATGCCGTATTTTTTCAGTTTCTTACGCAGTGTGCCGCGGTTAATGCCCATCATTTGCGCTGCACGCGTTTGGTTGCCACGGGTGTACTGCATTACCATGTCCAACAATGGCTGTTCAACTTCAGCCAATACTAGCTCATATAAGTCATTAACATCTTGACCGTTTAATTGAGCAAAATAGTTCTTCAGTGCTTGTTTAACTGAGTCACGTAAAGGTTTTTGGGTCACCTGATCTTGTGAATTTACGGTGGCAACTGTTAGTACGTCTGAATTTACGCGTTGTTCGAACATAGTTCTGTCAGCTCTTTTATTTATTTACGCAAAAAATTTTCGAAATATGCTTCCAACGCCTCCAGCTGTTCGCTGGCATCCTCTATGGCGTTGAAGGAGCGCCGAAACTGGTCATCAGGGGCATGTTCCTTGAGATACCAAGAGACATGCTTGCGTGCAATGCGAGTTCCTTTGCCTTGACCGTAAAAGTCGTGCAACTCACGCACATGCTTTTGCATTATTTGTTGTACCTCTGCAATCGGCAGAGGGGGCAACAACTCACCTGTGTCCAGATAGTGCTGGATTTCCCGAAAGATCCAGGGTCTTCCCTGAGCAGCGCGACCGATCATCAAAGCATCGGCTCCAGTGTAGTCTAATACTGCTCTGGCTTTTAGCGGGTCTGTTATGTCTCCATTCGCAATAATGGGAATAGAAACACTCTGCTTAACTGTCCGAATGCTGTCGTATTCGGCTTCCCCTTTGAACAAACACTCGCGTGTACGCCCATGAATAGTGAGAGCCTGAATACCACAACGTTCAGCCAATTTGGCAATCTCTACACAGTTACGTTCATCAGGTGACCAGCCAGTACGGATCTTGAGAGTAACAGGAACATCTACCGCGTTAACCACAGCAGAGAGGATCTCTGCGACAAGGTCGGGATGACGAAGTAATGCTGAACCCGCTAGCTTTTTATTCACCTTTTTTGCAGGGCAACCCATGTTAATGTCGATAATTTGAGCGCCACTATCTGCGTTTATTTTCGCAGCAGCCGCCATATCAACGGGATCACTTCCTGCAATTTGTACGGAGCGGATCCCTAATTCATCACTGTGTACCATTCGTAATCGTGACTTGTCTGTCTGCCAAACCTGAGGATTGGAAGAAAGCATTTCAGAAACTGTCATACCCGCACCCATATCATAGCAAAGTGACCGAAAAGGTCGGTCTGTAACGCCAGCCATGGGAGCCGCGATAAGGCAATTTTTTAACTGATACTGTCCGATTCGCATAGATGAAAAGAGGGCCAAACTGTGACTGCAAGGGCGCGTATATTACGCATTTTTTGCCAGATATGAAAGGACAAAGTTTAACCAAATTGCGAAAAAAAGTTACTTGTTTACACTTGATTTTTTATAAATTGATTATTTAACCAATAAAAACATAATGTTATGTTTTTCTAAAAAATTAAAAATTGACGCTATTGAATTGATAAACAAGCGGAACTCAGTAAAGTTTATCAGGCAAAAATGTGATTAATGCCTGATAAACAATAATTAAGTGAAATTTTAACGTAATAAGATTATCTCATTTTGGTTAATATTTGTTCACTGTTATTTTTTCACACCGGTAATACGACACCACTCTTCTTTTTCAGCAACAGGATCTAAGCTAAATAGTCCTTCATAGGCTGCCGCTACCCCTTCTGCTTGTGTCGCTAACACCCCAGAAAGACCTAGGTGTCCACCTTGACGCGGCAGTGTACTGATCACTGGCGCAAGCTCACGTAATGGACCTGCTAAAATATTCGCGACGACGACATCAGCACTGAGGTTATCTGGCTGGTCTTTTGCAAGATAGAGTGTGAGTGCGTCAGAAACGCCATTACGCTGTGCATTATCACGACTCGCTTGAATAGCCTGAGGATCGATATCAATACCAATCGCTCTTGCTGCACCCAGTTTTAATGCCGCAATCGCTAAAATGCCAGAACCACAACCGAAGTCGATAACCGTTTTACCTGCTAAATCCAAACCATCAAGCCACTGAAGGCACAATGAGGTAGTAGGGTGGGTACCAGTACCAAACGCAAGACCAGGGTCTAGCATGACGTTTACGGCGTTAGGATCTGGCACTTCACGCCAGCTTGGGCAAATCCATAAACGCTCGCCGAAACGCATCGGGTGGAAGTTGTCCATCCATTCACGTTCCCAATCTTTATCTTCCAGTTGCTCAACTTTGTGCAGGAAGCCTTGACCGAGTAATGGCGTATTCTCTAACATCGCCACAACGATTTTCATGTCAGTTTCTGCATCATATAAACCGATAACATCAGTATCACCCCAAAGACGAGTTTCACCCGGTAAAGGTTCAAAAATAGGGGTATCGTGACTATCTTGGAAAGTCACTGAAACGGCACCGCTTTCAACCAATTCATCACCAATAGCTTCTGCATTAGCGGCGGTTGCATTAAGTCTTAATTGTATCCAAGGCATAATTAGTCTCTTTAAAAACGTATTCACTGTAATGATGCTGATTGGGGCAGAGTATGCTCTCCAAATCGATTAGCCACAAGAAATGCGACTAAGCTCAATAACAGGGATGGAATAATAGGGTGGAATCCAGCTATCTGAATATTAAAAGTTGCGAGGGTGGCATAGAGTATGGCGCCGGTGATCATGCCCGCAATAGCACCATAACGATTCGCTTTTTCCCAATAAAGCCCAAGAACTAAAGGCCATAAGAAAACAGCTTGTAGGCCACCAAAAGCAAGTAAGTTAAGCCAAATGATCATTGAGGGTGGGTTCCATGCCGCAAACAGCAGTAAGATACCTAAAATCAAGGTTGAAAGGCTTGATAAACGAGAGATACGCTTCTCATTCGTGATTGCATGCGGAGCGATATTGAGATAGAGATCTTTGACCAAGGTTGCTGATGATTGTAACAGTTGTGCATTTATCGTCGACATAATGGCAGCCATAGGTGCAGCAAGGAAAATACCCGCCGCAATAGGTGGCAATACTTCAACCATTAATGTTGGAATAACTTGATCAGGCACAGTCAGATCAGGAATGATAGCCCGACCCAATGCGCCAGCAAAGTGCATACCAAACATTAATAATGACATGACGATTGTGCCGATTATGATCCCTTTATGCATGGCTTTACTGTCTTTGTAAGAAATACAACGTACCGCTGTATGTGGCAAGCCAATAACACCAAAACAGACAAGTACCCAGAATGATGCCATAAACGGACCACTTAAAATTCCATCAGCACCTTGGGGAGAGATTAATGCAGGATCGAGGGTATTAAGCTTTTGTATCGCGACATCTAATCCACCTGCTTTATAGATAATGGCAAACAAAAGAATAAAGGTACCAAGCAGCATCACAAGACCTTGTAAGGCATCGTTTAATACGCTGGCTCTAAATCCGCCAATTGCCGTATATAGCGCAATAGAGATCCCAAAGATCAGCAAGCCGAATTCATAAGGAATGCCTGCTGCAGTTTCTAATAAGCGTGCTCCGCCAATAAATTGCACTGTCATAGCACCGACAAAAGCGACTAACAGGCTTAAACTGGCGAACCAGACGAGGAAACGGCTTTTGTAGCGAGCATAGAGCATGTCATTTAAGGTCACTGCATTATAACGGCGCGCTAAAATGGCAAATTTTTTCCCTAAAACACCCAATGAGAGCCAGATAGCGGGAAGTTGGATCATTGAAAGTAATACCCAACCAATGCCATATTTATAGGCAGCCCCCGGTCCGCCAATAAAGGAGCTTGCACTGACATAAGTTGCAGTGATAGTCATGGCTAGTACGAAGCCACCCATGGAGCGGTTACCAAGAAAATATTCGTTAAGAAACTCACCTTTTTCGCGCTTACGGTAAGCATAAGCTGACAGCAGAAAGACCAGCAGAAGGTAGCCAATCAGTGGCACTATGACCTCAGTTTGCATCGTCATGCTTATCTCCTAACGGCATATCTTTGAAAAAGTAGCGCACCATCAGATAGCACAACAGAAAAAACAAAACAGGTAGAAATAAGCATGAGAGCTCAAACCAAATGGGTAAACCCGTAATGCCGAGTGTGTTATCAGGTAAATAGGCGGTAATTAACCAACCCAACAAATATATAAAAGTTAAAATTAGGGCCCAAAGGGCTTCTTTGTGGGCCTGAACAAAACGTTTGTCCATCTGTTCTCCCAATTTTAATAGGGTTAAAAATGATGGGAGGATTGTACGGGAAAGTGAGTATTGATTCAGTGAAAATTAATCACAAAGTCATGATGGAGTACTAAAAATGAATTATCTTGTTGTTTTAAAAGGATTAGTGATGGGCTTGTCTATTAATCAAGAGATAAAATGTTGAAATAATCATCCTAAATAAAATGTTTGAGACAATTGAAATAGGAAAAAAGAAGAGCAAACACGGAAATCAATTGATCAAATGTAGTGCTCTTCTTGGCTTTTACTCATCTCATAAATTAAAAATTAAAGGGCATTTTTTATTCTTTCTAAACCTTCTTTGAGAATGGCACGAGGGCAAGCAAGGTTAATACGGATATAGTTATCTCCATTACTTACAAACATATTTCCACCTTCTAATAAAATGCCTGTCTTATTGGCAAAATAGAGTGAAAGTTGTTGGTTATCGATATCTTTAGGTAAATAATCTGCCAAATTAATCCATGCTAAATAGGTCGAATCAGGTATTTTAAAGTTTGCTTTTGGAAAATGAGTTTGAGTAAATTCTTGTACCAATTTAAAATTATCATCAAGATAGCTTCTTAGTGCTTTTAGCCATTCATCACATTGAGAATAAGCTGCTTTTGTGGCAACTAAACTTAATGGTGAAATAAAGTCATCATAAAGGCGAAGCCACTCTTTTTTGACTTCTTCATTTTTAATAAAAATATGAGACGTTAAATTACCGGCAAGATTAAATGTCTTACTTGGTGCCATACAGGTAACCATTTTCTCATAATGAGGGAAGAGTTTAGCAATAGGTATGTGTGTCACACCGTTACGTAATAAATCACAATGTATTTCATCTGATATTATCCAAATATCATTTTCAACACAGAGTTTTCCCATCTTAATTAGCTCTTCTTTTGTCCACACTTTACCGGTTGGGTTTTGAGGATTACATAAAATAAAAAGCTTAATATTGAGCGAGTTATCTTTAATTTTGCGTTCCATATCGGCAAAATCGACAGCGTACTCACCGTTTTTTTCTAATAAATCAGAGTAGAGCACTTGGCGAGAGTTATAATCACCTGCTTGTTTAAAGGGCGTATAAGAAGGTGTTTGAATAAGGATACTTTCATCTTCTTTTATTAATAAAGGCACTAGGCGATTTAATGCAGGAATAATACCTGGTGATAATACGATTTCATGCGGATCAATTTCCCAATCATAATGTCTTTGGCACCAATCTTTAAATATTTGGTAATACTCTCCATCATACACTTTGGTATAACCCAATATTTTTCTATCAAGGCGTGCCTTAATGGCATCAAGAATTTCAGGCGGAGTAGAGAAGTCCATATCCGCGACCCACATTCTAATAAACTCATTATCAGCAAAGGTAAATTGCGTGTCTTTATCTGCTTTAAAAATATATTGGCGCCAACCATCATAATTTAAAGCATCGGTATTTTTTTCTATCTATAATTTCGTCAAAGTTATATTTCATGGTTAAGCCTTTAATATATCTAATTTAATTACATAAATTTTAAGAAAGGAGAAATACAAAGTAGGATGCCTGTAAAGATAATTAAATGCAGTGATCCACCTTTATAACGGTGTAATGAAGGTACTTTGTAAACTAAATAAGCAGGAATAAGACAACCCACAATTCCGAAAATAGGGCTTTCTGATTAATGTTTTCTGTGGCAATCGCCAGTGCATAATTTTTTCATTCTTCTTTTGAGAGAGAGGCCCTATCAACTTTTTGTTTTAATAAGGTCATACATGTAATCCCATGTGAAAGTAATATTTATAGTATTTGTTTTGTTAAATTTATTTTTGGAGCATGATTTTTTAATCATTTTTGTATTAGTTGAATAACAATACTTCGAGAATAATTTTAG
>NZ_MIIZ01000943.1:0-30871 GCF_001743005.1 Shigella sp. FC1967
CAAAGTATGATATCTCGTTTACCAGTCATCAAAAAGAACTTTAAAAAGTCATCGTGAACCTTAACCGATCCCATGTCACGAAAAAATTGAATAATATAAACTAAAATTAGCAAAATATTGGATGGACATAGACCATCTGAAAGAAGATCATACAGTATCAGAAAACAAAAGAATATATTCCAACAGAAATCGGCAATATCCTTTCAGATAACATCACAACATTTATGTTACATGATGGTATTAAATCCAGAGTAAAGCTGGCAACTGATTCAGATCTTGGCCAATCTACGGTGAATAGAATTATTAATTCTGAATCTAGTGCAACTGTAGAGAGCATTGATGCAATAGCAAAAAGCTATGGGACGTCAAGCTTATGAATTGTTAATCCCTAAGAATGATAAAAGCACTATTAATTATGATAGAAAAGCTTATTCAAAATTACCTTTAAGTGAAAAAATATCAATTCAAAACTTTTATTGAATTTATTATTTATAAAAATAATCTCGCCAGAAAAAAGTAATATATAAAAAAAGCCACCAGTAACATACTGATGGCTCTTGGTTTTTTAACCTTTATCAACTATTGCTGATAAACGGTATTTTATTCCCACTCAATTATATTCTAGCAACCCAACTAATTGATAAATATGATATATATTTAAATTAGATATCACTAACACCGTCACCGATACCGTCATTATAAAATCTGTCTACTTTTTCATCGGTAAGAATTGAGGAGTTTTTCCTTTGCTTCCAGCTCTGAAATGCAAAGGTTGAGTGTTCTGGTATTTTCATCTGCACGCTGAGCTTCACGCCCATATCGTTCAAGTGTTTCTCGTAGTTGTCGAGAAAGTTCACTGGCTTTGGCTTTCTCAACTCGGCAGGTATTGGCGTTATCGGTACTTGCAACTTCTGTTTTCGAGGTACCGGTTGAGAGCTGCACCCTGTCAAAGTGATTAAGAACACGATCAAGCAAAGCTTCTGTGCGTATCGTATCATGCTGTTGTGCGTCATGATATATCTCCAACCTATTCTGCTGTTCATTGTCTGCTTGTTTACGCAGAACAATATTTGTGGCCACATCCTTTTCATCTAATTGATTACCTACAATCTGTTTATTCATTGCTTGGTTATCAAAATAAATACCGCCAGCAACAAAGCCAGCGGTAAAGGAAACAGCCAAAGCAATTAACGCTATGACGGTTTTATTCATTAACGAACCCCATTGTGCTCTAATGAAAAATGATTACCGTCAGGACGAGTTTTAAAACGCCCGCCCCAACTTCCGCCCAATGATTCCCAATACTCCCCCAGTTCTTTATAGTCGCTGGTGGCTGTAAGGTATTTTCCGTTAGCATCAAATAGGTTGAAATCAACTGCTAAACGTTGAGTATGCAAACTGTTGCTAATACCCGATCCTTTCTTTGCATTTAATTTAGCTTGTTCTTCGGTACGATAAGCCTCACCAAACGTCAGTTTATATCCCTTCTGCTGAGCAAAGGTGATCAACTTTGCAACCATACCTGTAAACGTATTTTGTTTATCGACTAATGACATAT
Organism: Shigella sp. FC1967; assembly: GCF_001743005.1. Taxonomy (NCBI): domain Bacteria; kingdom Pseudomonadati; phylum Pseudomonadota; class Gammaproteobacteria; order Enterobacterales; family Enterobacteriaceae; genus Shigella; species Shigella sp. FC1967. Next base: position 1,559 of record NZ_MIIZ01000943.1, read on the forward strand.
TCACCCCTTTATAAACTTAATGACATTGCCTTTACTGACCAGCAACGTTGTGCAGATCAGGATATTGGCAAAGATGTTGTAGATATCAGCGTGATAATTAGGATCAAAGTAAGCGCGAATAGGTACGCTTGAAGAGTAAGCAAGAATGAGGAAAGCTAACCATCCACCTTTTTTACAGTGTTGTCTGCCGTCACGTTTAAAATAGAACACACGTAGAAATATGACGGTACAGATGATGGCATTAACAATAGTGAGCAATGTTTCGCATTTCATTGTTGCCCTCCTTGTTTCGGTATATCAGCCCTTCCATATGCTTTTACGCTTAACTTAACCACAAGCAAAGCGGAAACAAAAGCACCTACGGCATCGATATGTTCGATTTCGTATTGCTCAGGTTTCACACCGAAAAGACCAGTAACAGAAATAAAGATAGTTGCTGCAGGACTAAAGAATATAAGACCACAAACGAAGCTTAGAAAGGCTAATACCGATCTACGTTTAAAGCTATATTCAGTAGCAGCAGTGGTAAAGAAGATGGCTCCCAACAGTGAACCCATAACAACTTCTGCTGGAAGCCCTGCGAAGTAGCCAAGAAAAGCAGTAGTGCCGATCCCAGCTTTTGTGTAGACATCTTCTTGCATGAGTGTAGTACCAGTGATTAATGAGTAATCATGATACTACATAACCAATTAGATAAACAAAAAACCATAAAAGGAAAAATAAATCACATGGAGAACATACCTATATTTAAAGTGAGTCTCATTTATTATCATGTTCCTGTTAGTGAGTTGTCATTTATATTCTAAATATATCTTAAAGTAACTACTGGATGAAATGACGCCACCGTATCACCTGTAAACGATGTTACTTTTACGCTCGTTAAGTCAGGCTTAACACATTTAAAAACCACCTTAGCATCAATTCGTTGATTATAGTTAGTTAATCCAATATATGCAGAATCCCAACCCGTTCCTTTTGCAAAAGACACTAAAGATTTACTTTCGTCAGTTATAAACAGTGCACCATTATCTAATGAGCTTTTAAATACACCTGAAATAGACACCTCAACCAAAGCACCTATACGGAATCCTATATCATCAAAAGATACAATAATATTACCTTGTATTGCGGATTGAGCCTTTTTAAATGATATTACCTGCCCACCGTTATACTTGCCTCCTTCTATCGCCTTTCCTCCCATGGAGTTGGATATATATGTAGGAGTAGGTGTATAAAATGGATCTTCTACGTAAGTATCGCACCATGTATTTGATATTTCGCAACCATAACTAGTGGTGGAATTTAATTGTATCAATCCAGAATGTGCCCCTTTAAATGTTAGATTTTTAAAATGACACCGCTGATTATCACCAGAACCTGTAATTCCAACAATTGCATTGGGGCTTGTGTTCTGAAATACCCAATCTGACATTACAATATCGTGCCATGAGCGACCTATTACCAATGTTTGGCTTGTAAGATAAATTTCATCAGACATTTGAATAAATGCTTGAGTTGGAGGGGATGAATGTGAAGTAAACTCAATTTTTCCACCAAAGTAGGTGTTGTGATTAAAATGCAACCCAGACATAAAGTTGCCAGAATCTCTTTCAAATACTAAACAATATTTTGTTCTATCAATTGAAGCGCCTAGCCAGTTATCTGTTACTGACAAGTCTAAAACTTCATGAATTGACAACGCTCGACCAAAATTATCTATTGTACAGTTATGAATTTTTATACCTTCAGGATACCTACCTTCATTAGCATACGATAATCTTTCGCCTATTGATATTCCTCGGGTTTCTGAAGATGTCGGATTAGTTCCAAAAATAATGCTATTCGTGATGTTACATTCAACATTTTTATGCTGCAAACGTAATCCATTTCTACCATAAAAGAAACAGTTATCTATATTCCACGATCTTCCCCAGTCTGACTGTAAAAACCAATTAAAATTATACAATTTTACACGTTGTAAGTTAAACCTGTTAACATAAACATGAAATCCTTCCCCGCTCCCATACTCTCCCTGCATGTTGCAGAATGTAACTGTACCTGAATCATACTGACTATCTTCAGTCCATTCACCACCAATAATGCTAACTGATTCTATGCCGGCTCCATTAGTTTTTGCATTGAATAAATTACCTATACCTGATGCAACTTTTATTTTCGCACTATCGGCATTTATAGTTGTACCAGACTTTATATTTACCGATTTACCAAGTCTGCAATTACCATCAATAACAACGCTCTTTCCTAATCCTGCAGTTTTGTTTATAGCGGATTGCAAGCACGGCGCACAATCTACATCATTGACAAATAATGCCCCAAATTTTGAAATTGGAGCGCAGGCATCTAGTTGCAATACAGCAATATTACCGTTATTTAATAAATGATCGCTATAACCATCAGGTGTTTCATTGTAGTCGCTTGGAGAAACAATAAGATACGTTGCTCCTCCACCGCTGCTTTTTGAGTGAAATCCTAACGTTGCCACTAACATCCCTGGTGATAAGTCATTCTTTGATTTCATGACGTTAACGTTATTGAATTTCTTTACAATTTCACCGAGGTCACCTCGTAGACTTGCATCACCAACACTAATCCACTTACCTACCCCAATACCTCCTGAATTAACAGGACTTGAATTAACAGGAACACTTTTTGGCAAATCTCCATCCCAGCGATAATATTCTCCATTATTTTCAAAATGAAGAGCCTGATAGCGAGTTGTTATTTCTGCACCTTTTTCAAAAGAATCAACAAGGACATAACCAAGTGAACCAGTTTCAGCAGGATCAAGTAATTGAGGATATCCCTCATTGTCAAATCCAAGTTGTTTATTTCTACGTTGTTCAGCAGATGGTAATGCTGGTATAGCCTTATCCTTTACTCTTAATGTCTTGCTATCAATATATTTAATACTATTATCAACATAGTCTTTATTGGCGCTATCACTACCGAACTTAGGCGGTGCTAAATTTGTAATACGATTGCCTTTGGCGTCATAGTAGTTCGACAAATAGGTAGGCTTACGTAAGCTTAAAGAGAAAGTGCCCAGTGCCTTTTGAATTAACATTGTTAAATAATCAAAAGCATCTTCATGCACTTCAGCAAAGAATTTACCCTGATTACGTAAATCAGTTTCTTGTACAACAGGCAGATCGCGTTCTAATAATATCGTCCATCCTCTGGCTAATGGCTTATTTAAAACCACCTTACCGCCATGATAAGAACCTGCACCAACAATAGTGTAATCAGTACCATTCTTTAATGTAGTTTCATTACCATCGTTGTCAGCAACAACAACAATCAAATGCCTGCTTTCAAAGATACGGAATCGAAAATCAAAATCCGTTGTTACGCCATTACCTACATACTCTTCATGGCTTAATTCAGTAGATACCGTCATTGCACATCTCCTCTGGTGTTAATGAGGATATGATACGTTTAACTATAAAATATATCCATATTTGCAATAATGGTTATTATACAGAAAATTAGATTAACCATTTAGATAAACATTTTAATACATTTACGTTATTATAGTTTGCGTGACCGTTTTCATTAGTGAGGACTTTAGCCATGGAAAAGAAGTATGAATACCCTGCACCAGCTAACTATCCAGATGTAGTGAATACAGATGAAGGGATTGAAAAGTTAATTACAAAATCAAACCTTGAAGCACTTTTAACAAAAATGGGAGACGATGGTCATGATGTATCAGCTCCGCTTGTAGAACTGATAGCAATGAGAAACTTTATAGTTCAAAAGATGAGAGGCAATAAAAATATAATACCGTTGGTGGAATGTATTTTGTTTGAGCTTAAGAAGTAAGGTAAAGCACCGCTTAGACGGTGCTATTTACTCCAAATGGTTAATAAGTAAATAAACAAATTGCAATAACATAACCATTTTGGTAATTTACAACCCCTTATTTATGCGCCATAGTGATATTACATCAGCAAAATCTGATGTCGGGATTGGCGTCCTGAATCTATCTAAACGGCGCATACACCGCGCAAGCGGTTTTTTTGTATGCGAAATACAGCTACACCTATTCAATGGTGGGCTGTGTGGGGGCATCGAAAGATGCGCCAGTATCCGTTTAGGCTGGTACGCCAACCCCATACAGTTCACCACCAGTAATTGGCGTTGCTAGTGGTGATTACCCAAACTAAACGGAGTAATCATTATGACTAATCAGTTTCCTATCAATTTAAATCCTGAAATCGTTGTTAATAATAGAGGTCAAGCTGTTACCTCTTCTCAATCTGTGGCTGCATTCTTTATCAAACGCCACGATGATGTTCTAAAGAAAATACGAAACCTTGATTGCTCACCAGAATTTCATAACCGCAATTTTGCGGAGATGTCCATTAACCTAAAAATAGGCAATGGAGCCATGAGGAAAACACCATTCTTTCAAATGACTAAAAATGGATTTGTATTTTTAGTTATGGGTTTTACTGGAAAGAAAGCAGCTCAATTTAAAGAGGCTTATATTTCCGAATTCGACAGAATGGAAGCCGAACTTGCAGAAGAACGTTATTTATCAATTGGTAATTCAACAGATAAAAAAGACCTCATAGCACTTGTCGATCAACTGCAACGCACCATCCATGAAGGTGAATTTATCCCTGCTGGGCAAGTTGCTAAAGAATATAGTTTTCCTCGCACTCGTAAAAATCGCATCGAATTACTGGATGATTTTATGCGTAATCCAAAGAAAGATGTTTTACACAATCTTCTCACCTACCTAAAAAAAGATGGGCACAACGTTGATGAAGCTGAAAGAACATTACGTTGGGTTCGTGAATTGCTGTTAGAAATGAATGGTGCAATGCAAGAAATACGCACACACCATCAATATGTAGAAAGTTTGATTAGTCGATTATAATCACACTAAGCCCCTTTCGAGGGGCTTTCGGTTGAACAGTTTTACTTTAAGAATTAATCTTCTTGGTTAATGATATTATCTCTTAAAGAAATGTGAGACCGTATGTTTGGATTATTTAGAAAAAAAGAAAAAAATACCTTTGAAGAAGTCCAGCAAATGGCTAATGACCTTGGATTTGTAGTTACAAATGGTGGTCAAGTATTGGCATTTATGGGATTGAAAAGTGACTATAGTAGTTCTGAGGTATTATCTAATCTATTAGTAATACACATTGCTAAACAAATAACAGAACTACCTTTAGATAAATTAATTACTGATAATACAATGCATATGATTGATAATTTTGTTGCCTATATAAACGATAGATATAAAAACCGTCACATAAAAAAAACACATATACGAAAATGATTTCAACGCTATCATCACTATGATTTCTATGGATGAAGACGGTTTTCATCTTGCAAAAAAAAATAGTAGAACAGAACAAGCCAATTAGTTATTCAGCCCTACTATGTGCGTTATAACTATTACTTCATCTGTTCTTCAACCTGATTTAATAATGGTGACAAATAAAACAAGTTTTGGAAAGGTAATAGTTTGCGTACAGATCGCACTTCTCTATCATCAAACTCACCATTAAATACGCCAGATATGATATTTTTAATATCTCCACCCATATCAAAAGTAGGGCCAGCTAAAGACCATATACTATTGCGACTTTGATAACGTGATGCTGGTGGACCACCAAACATGGCACTCATACCATAAGTACCACCGCTAAGGTTTTCAATCATGTTATTCGGCTCACCCAACCAGCCCATCATACCTGACCAGTCTAACCCTTCTTTCACTAAGTTAGCCGGTTCGGTATTAATATCTCGTCCTGCCATTTTAGCCTTGAGGACATAGACTAGGGATCCAAGTGCTACCTGAAGCAATGCTCCATAGTAAAATGATGCATCACCTGATTGTATGCCTGAAACCAACGCTCTATTGTGAGTAGCAAAGAAGAAAGTTTTAAACTGCATCACAATCTTTCCTATTTCGCTACTCATAAATAAAGGTGTATCACCAATGCCCGGTGTGATAACCGTGGTTCTGACATCTTTTAATACCGCAGCTTGGAAAGTTTCACGCACAACACGATCATCCCACAAATGGCTATGCCCTGTTAACATGCCGTCTAAGTCTTCCCCGTGTCGTTTAAACTGATCTGCTATACGCTTTAGCATTGATTCATCAATACCTATATGAGCCAGTTTCTTTATTTCTCGTTTACTTAACGAACCACCAGCATCTAAAGTGTTTGCTGCTTTCAGTACCTTAGATTGAGTAATAAGCCCAGACCACATTTTCATCGTGTCTGTATATTGGTTCATTAATGTGAAGTTACCAAATTTCTGTGATGACCACTGTAAACCACGCTCTAAATAGCTACGTCTGCTATAGGGATCGCTAAGGTCAGCAATCACTTTAGAACGACTGGATAATGCATATTCAAGGCCAATACCCATTTCACGCAAATCGGCCTTAGCAATGCGCATAGCACTGATATCAGTTAGCATCTTACCCAATGGTTTTAACGCACTACGTAAACCGTGTTGCATAATCGGACGAGCCATATCAGGTAACGATGATATTGTCATACCCCCCAATAAACGTAAAAAGTTAACGTGACGAGCCACACGGCCAGCACGAACAAAGAAACTAGAGGGATCTTTAGGCGCGCCATAAGTTCCTAACAGGCGGTCACGCATAGCACGAATATCACGTAAATCAGCCTTTCTTCGTGCTTCTAATCGACTACGTTCTTTAGGTGTGGCTGCATCAGCAATAAGCTGGTTGTATTCCTCTGTAATCGCTTTAATTTGATTATCCATATCAACACGACCAAATTTAGCCGTGAGTTCAATTTCAGGTGCGACTTGGCGAATATAGTTTTCCATCACATAGTTAACATCTGATTCGAGATAGTCTTTAATTCGTTCATCAGGAATGTTTAGCGTTCTATCTTTTGTAAAACCAGCACGTTTAACTAACCCATCAGGGATCAGTTCACTGGGTACAATGCCTGACGGTGCCCCGATAATTTTATTAACGATATCATCTGCTGCGGCATTTAACTCTTCACGCTCTAAAGGTGTCATGCGATTTAATGCTGATTGCCTAATTCTGTCATGGCGAGTTAATGAATTCGCAGTTCGTGTTAAACGACGATGTTCATTTCTAAACTTGCGAGGGTTATCAAGAATATCAACACTACGTTGTAACGCAGGTAATTTATTCTCAGCATCATTAATACGTTGTAACTTTCGTTGTAATGTTGCCTGTCTTCTTGTTTGCGTTTTATTTAGCTTAGCAAGGTTAGATAGTGAATTTAACTCAACTTCTACCGCATTCTTTTCATTAATGATTTTTTGATATTTATTAATATCATCCATCAACAAAGATTTTTTACCTGACCAACTCTCAGCCTCTTTAATCTCAAGCCCTAAACGTTCGGCTTGTGGTGAAGCGTTACGTGCTTTATCAATACCAATTTCAGCACGATCAAGGCTACCTTTAGCTTTATTTATTGAGGTTTGATTAATCTCTTCTAACCAGTCAGCAATGATTTTCTTAAATTCAGTACGATCATTTAAAATTTTGTCGAATTTATAAATACGAGGGAAGTAGCTTTGTGCTGTTGTCACCTTTACACCTTCACGTAAGATCCCTAATTCAACCATTCTATCTTTGGTTGCTTCGACAATAGGTCTAATAGAACGTGCTGCCTCTGCCACTTGTGGTATTGCATGAGTATCACCATTGCGCATAGCATCACCAACAGCCTCACTAAATTGGTAATAGCTCATATCACGGCCACCAGATTGACGATACTGTTTAAAGTGGTCTTTCGTCGATTCTACTTGCTTATAAACAAGTGTTTCATAACCTCTCACTTTTGTTTCAACAGCGGTAAATGTCGCAATACCTTCTTCATTTTTAGCAAAGGTAAAGTTGTTTTCTGTGAGTTGTTGGTTAATTTGGCGCGCTGTTTTAGATGGTGATTGAGCAACACGGCCAACAGGGCTAACCATCATTGTTCTATTAACAAAAGAGGGTCCTTTTAGTGTCTCTTGTTCAAGTGTGGTATTAGCAACTTCCGCAGCACCAATGCTTCGATCACCAGATTGATTGGCTGGTGGATTATTACTTGGTTGAGGTTCAATAATGTCATTTCTAACTTTATTAATTAACTCACCTCGATTTCTAACTAATTGCGCAGCTGAACCTAAGGTTCCACCGATCATGGCATCCAGCGTAACGTTAATCGCACTTTCAGTTAATGTTCGTGTTTCTTGGGTACTATGCAATGCCATTTCAGAAGCTACGCCACCAGCGGTATTTGCCAATGCAAACTTACCCGCGGTTGCACCAACACTACCGCCTTTTACTATTGCACCACCTGGTATCATCATTGCAGCAACATTAATTGGATCAATAACCCCCATAGCTATGCTACTCACAATACCGGCACCGCCTGAATCCATTAATTGCTGTCTATCATTCTTCTCACGATCAATGCGTTGTTTTATTGCAGCGGTTTCTTGAGGAGAGTTTGAATGAATAAAGGCATCGGCATAGTCTTCATAGCCTGAAAGCGTTAATTCATCTTCAAATGGGTTATAGCCTTCTACATCTTCAAATTGATTAAAAGGTGCAGTAGCAATCAAGCTACCCACTGAGTTATCGATACGAAACGCCGCATCACGTAATTCTTTAGTTTGCCTTCTATCATCAAGCGGATTAATAGGGTCATACCAAGACGGTGAAACATTATCACCGTAAGTAGGTTCAGTTTGCTGAACAGCATTAATATCCGCAGATAAAATATCATCAGGTTGTTGTTCGTAAATAGGCATCAGTTTTTATCCCAAGAAAAATAATTATTGAATTTATTTACTCGCTCATTGTGAGCTTCTTTATATTGCTCACGGATACTTTGACGACGTTCATCAAATTCTGAGCGCGATTTATCCAATGCTTCTTCTCGTTCCCTTTTATCCTGTGCTTCTTTAACGCTTTGCTGGCGTTTCTCCATTACCTCTTTATACATCGGTGATGATGACTGTTCTGGCTTAAAGCGAATAGGTAAACCGTTATCTCCCGTATATGGCCGATAAATAGGGATATCATCGCTACCAGTTTGTTTTATCATTATGCCGTAACTGTAATCTCTTGGTGTCACTGCATCAGAGACAATAACGATTTCAGTGCCAGAAGAAGCGCCACCAAATGACTTAGACATTAATTGCTTTTTCTCTTCTTCCCATTGTCCAGCGATCCAGTTACCAGCACCTGATTCATTAATACCGTATACAGCTTCTGGTGCATAACGCATAACTTCTTCACTGCCATTAATATTTGATACTGCCCATGTTCTTTTAATTTGAGCGTTAGTCATTTTCTTGGCTAGTTCTGCATCACCGCCTGTTTCAGCAAAGTTAGCGTCATACAACGTTTGATAGTCACGTAAGTAAGCACCATTTTGAGTGCCAGGCTTACTGACGTTTGGTGAAGAAAATGGTTTATACCAAGGGTAAAAATCATTGATATTAGATTGCGCCGCTTTATCTCTATCCTTGATATATCCTTTATCCCTGATTTGAGAAGCGATCATTTGCTTAGTGCGCTCATCTTGTTCAAATGTCGTCTTAAATGCAGTTTCTACCGCTTTCTCATCAGGCATACCAGCTCGACTTAAACTATATACTTTTGAGTAATACGCCATTGTGCTTGATGGAATATCCGTAGCTGATGCCGGATTGTTATCAAATATCTGCCCATACATTTTCGCGATAGGAAGAACAACTTCAGGATCTTTAGATGTTGCCCCCATATTCAATACAGACTTAACTTGTGATGGGATAATCCCTGTTCTTGCTGTAAGTTCAGCAACGGCATTTAAGCTATTAGCATCACGTAAATTAAAGCTCTGCTGAATATGTTTTTCAAAGTAATCATCTGCTGCCTGCTGATTATTCTTATCGTTAGGATCAAGCGGAAAGTTATTTTGAATGGAAAGCTGTAATCGGTTAGCTGCAAACTGTTTATCTTGTTCCTTGATGTTCCCTTCAACGAACTTACCAAATTTCTCCCAACGTTGAATTTTGCTTTCGTAGTTTGCTTCACCCGTTTGAGGTCTAATTTGTGATAACAAATCTTGCTGTGCTTGTGGAGACATCTCTTTAGCTGCTGACATAAAACCAGCATAACGTTTAGCTTCTTGCATATCGGCAGACATGGCTGAACCTTTGTCATAGCCAAACGCAGAGATTAATTCATCATGAGTAGGCGCATTAGGCGCTTCAAGCCCTCTTTCCCATGCTGCGTAAGAGTCCGCTACACGAGTACCAAGTTGTTGCTGTAACTCACCTTGTTTTTGCTTACGTAGCTGTTCTGCTTGTCGTAAATATTTTGCTTGGTCAGCTTCATCTAAGGCATCGAAAGCGGCAGATCCGGTTAATAGTTTTGGTGCTTCTGATGTCGCTTGTAATTCAACAAAACCAAGTGCTGACTGTATGCCTGTTGCTATCTGCTCATCAGTGTAATTAACACGGTTACGCCCATTTTCCTTATACATTATCGCTGTCGATAAATGCGTTAAGGTATCTAAATTCGTTAAATCTAATGGTTGATTAGGTGCAACACCAAGGTAATCAGATACATACTCAATGTATGCCTGAGTATCATTATTATCTTCTGGTGGTGCCCAGCGATTAATGATCTGCTCTGGTGTAACAAAACCTTGTCGAGCATAAGAAAGTAGATTTTTACCTAATGCTCTAATACCGTGCTCAGGTGTGGCAAACTTAGCAAATGCACCATCATCACCGGTTTGCCCTACCCATTTATTACTAGATATACGAATATTACCTGGGTTGTTGTTTCTAACACCTCTTGTATCACCGTTACTAGGTGTATACATATTCTCTTGCTGTTTATGCAGATTATCAGCGTAAGCAGTAGCATCTTCAGGGTTATCAAAAATCCCTAAGTGCTTACCTGTTTGCTCGTATAACGCAATAGCTTCATCATCAGATAACAGCTTACCATCGTCACTTACGGTAGGTATTAGCACTTCGCCATCATCGGTACCAATAGAAATCGTTCTTACTGTACTAATTGAGCCGTCTTCGTTTTTAACTGTTGGCCTATTGAGTAAATTAATATTTCCCTGTTGGGTCATTCCTTTAACTTTACCAACAGTACCACCATAGAACGCATTATTTCTGGTAGCACCACCAAGGCTTGAAGGTTCTCCATTTCGCTCCAAGAACCCCATATAATCAGCACCGAGTTGGTTTTCAATCGCTTTACGTGCAGTCGCTACTTTGAATTCTTGTTTCTTGGCGAGGATCTGCTCTTCACCCCAACCGTGTGATAATCCAAACTCTTCTATTTGCTGAAACACTTGTTTATGTGCAGAGATATAAGCTTGATTATCGCCGTACATTGATGCGGCAGACTCTGCATTTAATGTTAGCGTTGATTGAAACTGATCCTGTTCATAAGCTTTGATTTGCCCCATCTCATGACGATTCGCTTGTGATGCAAACTGAACACCCATTTCTTGCGCTTGTTGCATAAAGCTTTGTCGCACAATATCGTCAGGTAATGCCGATGATATCTCTCCGGCATAATCACGAAATGACTGTTCGTACTCAGATGCTTTACCAATCGCATTCTTACCTTGCTGTGAAAGTAATCCATTTTGTGGATCGGTCATCAGTTCGTTGGCTTTCTGTCGTAGCTGTAATGCGGCATCTTGCGCCAGTGCAACATTGGCTCTTTGTTTTGCTTCTGCAAATAAACCGACATATTGCTCACCAACACGACCAAAGCCAGCGCCAAAAGCATCAGGTGATGATTGAACAGAAAACCCATTATTTGGTAACTGCTCAGGCATAACCGTTCTATTATCGTATGTAGGTACCTTTGGCATGATTAAAATCCTTTTGGTGCTTTAGAAAATGTCTTACCTGCTTTCGCAGCACCTGAGCCACCACCACCGAATGGACTCCATGTACCACCAGCCAACTGATACGCGCCATAAGCTTGAATAGGGGCTGTTAATAACGTTGTCATTGCACCCATATTGCCTGAGCGTCTTGCCATTTTTGCATTAAGGCGATCATTCTCAGCTTGCATACGATAGCCATACGCTTCACGAGAAGCGTTATTAACCATAGTTAACGCATCAAGCTCACCCATTGCAGCAGTATCACCTAAAATATCTAAAGCCCCAGCAGTGCTTAAATCAATGCCACTGGCTGACATTGTTGCCGCCTGTGTACCCGCTAATTGGCGAGTGCGTCTACGCTGTTCTTGTGCCTGAGCATTGCCTTTATTAATTGCATCAAGTGCAGCATCTTCATTAATTTTTGCGTTTTGATTAGCCACTGATGCTTGAAATTTACCATCGGTATATTGTCCGTATGCTTGCAACGCAGAAGTACCAATTACTGCTGCCGCTAATGTTGTTGGTTCACACATTATTTAGCCCTCAATGTAAAACGATGGAAAGGTAACTGAAGTAAACCTACTGGCTTTGCTTCTTCAATCTGAAACCCCAACCAATGGAGCCACGCCTTAGCAATATGATTACGTTCATCGACATAATTCATCAGTGTTGGGTATTGCCCTAACATCTGTTTTAAGATGGGTTTACAACGCCGTAGAAAGGTTTTCTGGTGTTGCTCTAATAAATCAGTCCCCACTAGCCAAGGGATACCTAAACCAGTAAGTAATGAGCCAGAAGCAACACCAAAAATAGTCACGACTTCATCATTAATAATGCCGGCATAGGCTTTAGTAGAAATAGATAAGCCATGTCGTAATACCTGCTCAGGTGTTTGCATTGACATAGCATAGAACTCATCAACATCAGCTTGTCTTACATGTGGTAATAAACGAACAATATGTTCATGAGTAGCAGGAATAATTTGTACATGATGTTTTTTCATATCAGAAACCACCAGCATCAATACGCGGAATAACAGAGAGCACCGCTAACGGTAACGGATCAACCTGTCTAATAAAGACACGTCCGTTTTTGCTCCAATCTGCATCTAAATTAATTTCAACAATGCCTGTGGCATCATCAACAGGATTGTCGTAAAACTCGAATTGACGTTGAGGATACTCATATAACCGTTCTTTTTCAGTACCAGCCCAAATACCCCGACTACTATTTACAATTAAGCTGGCAACCTTAATAAGTTTCTTCTTATCAAGTAATGTTTCTTGCCCATTAATATGGATATCAAGTGTTTCTAATTCACTGGTAATAGGTAATCCGATATGCACTACGGCTGATGGCGTATCAATTTCCACTGCACCATTGGTGACAATGGCCTGCGGTGAAACATTAGCATCAGAAAGAATATTAACTGTCTTACCTTCAAGATGATTTAAGCCAGCAAAGCGATAGCGGGCTATGCTCCATTCAGTAGTGGGTGTATTTTGTAATGCTGGTGGGATATTGCGATTAGCAGAAATAACCACTTGATTTGCAGATATATATTGAACAATCTTACAGCGAAGCTCTTTATGTTCATTATCTTCAAAATAAGGAATATTGACGGCACTACCGATATCAGAAGCGCTAAAGACTGGATCGCCTGAAACCACTAATGGATAGTTTTCTTGATAGTTCCACTCACCCGCTCCAGCAGTGATGGTTACTGTTTTTACATCATCGGTGTTTCTACCGTCATAACTTAAGCCAGAATCCACAAAGAAAGCATCTTCTGTGCGAGTAAATAAACGGCTAGCCAAGCGCTCTACATACCGAACCTGTTTACCGTTTACTGTGCGCTGAACAATAAAATAGGCTGAATCTTCATTGCCTTCACTGATCGAACACGTTGACTCAAATTTCCCTTCTGTCGATTGTGGCGCCCATGCAAAAACTTGCTGTTCTCTTAAATAGGTTAAAGCCAGCATTAACCCATCGTCACGTATGCACCATGCTATAGAATATGGAACCGTAGTAAATGACCAATCAACAATACGATGACGTTGAAATAGGTGATTTGCCAACATAGTTAAGTCAGTGCCTTGGTACCCATCCACATCAAAGGAGTACGATAAATCACGCACAGCACTACCTTTCTCTTGTACGTAAAGCGCAATGTTCGCAACAGAGATTGGCGGTAAATCACTTGAGCCGTTAGCACCTTGTGATGACATTGAAAAACTGGAAGGTGTAAGTACTTTGTTCTGATCACCCGTGATTTGATATTCACCGCCAGAGGTCAATGCCACCAGCGAACCGACATCAATCAAATGGCGAATTTCATTAACTTGACGACCTGCATACGTGTAGACAATGCGATCATCATCTTGAATAGGATTGTTGCGCCCAAAGTCTTTATAGTCACCGCTACGACTGGCCCATATCGTTTGTGGGTAGGCACGAGAGCCGGCAAAGAATAAACGTTGTTGGTAATAAACAACGGTGCTTGGATAACCATCGATATCATTCCACACTGCACGCGCCCATTTATGGCTTGCATTATCTTCACCAACGGCATTGGATGGAATATAAGAGATCACCTTTCCTGTGGCTGTTTTGCCATCTTCACTAACAGTTTCAATTTTTACGATACCAAAACCACTATGCAAATATTCCCACTGGATCCCTGTATCACCACCCCAACCATCCCAGCTCATTCCTTCAGTATGAGACGGTCTTAGTGTTCCTGTTTTACCGCCACTATTGGCACGATAGTAGTTACTGTCAGCACGGCGTTGATCATTGAGGTTGGTTGTTTTATCTGTTTCCCATACAGGAACCGCATCAATATCACGTTGCTCTAAATAGAACTGCTTACCTATTTGCTCGGTACCAAAAATATCATGCGTAGACGTTAACGTAATTTGCCCCGTGCTTGCACTGGCATAAACTTTCATTGCCTTATCGGTATTGATATCTTCAAAGGGGCCGTTCTTGGTTTCAACGGAGACTAACTTCCAATCATCATGATCGTAACGCTGTAACTCCATTGGTGGATAATCAGTATGAACAATCGTCATAACATCGGCTGATTGCGTATACTTCAAATCAAACAAATCAGCTTCTTTATAAGGTGTAGATAATTCAAACACTTCGCCTTTATGTTCACCATCAGCATAGAGAACCTGCCCACCATCTTTAAATACGCGAATATAACGATCACCAAACTCTAACGCGTAGGTTTGTACGGTGCTGAATTGGAAAGGAATAAGGCGAGACTTCTTATTTTGATACTTTGTTTCAGCAATAAATCGTGTGCCTGGTCTATTCTCAACACCACCATATTGACGAACAATAAAGTTATGGCACTTGCGCAGTGCAGTTGAATACTTCGCAAGATCAACACGACCATATAGGCTTGGTGCAATTTCACCGCCTGAAAAACTAGGTTGAATAAGACTAAATGGCATTATGACAACCTCGCTTGTGTGAATTCATCCATATAATCAGTTGGCTCTGCTGACTCACTTAATGAATGTGCTGCTGCGCTTTTAATAACACCTTGGTAAATTTGTAGTGCTTCACCACCAATACCCGCATTTGATGCCAATGGACGAGCCAATTCAGCAGCTAAACGCCATGCAAGCGCATCTTTAAATAACGCATCAAACATATTGACGTCAGTAATACGTGCAACATACTCAAGCCATGCACTAGGATGATCAGTAAAAATTAATCGACCAGTACCGTTTTCATCTGAACCAACATGAAAATGGATTGCTGTATCTGGTCTACGGTACTTTTGATGAGGTTCGACAATGCCAATGGCTTTTAGGCAATCATTAGGATAGCGATAGGCATACGCCCAATTAGGCGGGGGATTATTTGTATTGGCTAATGCCACCTTTTTAGTCGCAAAGTTCCAAGGAAAATCGGCCAGCACACTATCACGACATTGCGCATAATGAAGGTTGCATTGAACGGCTTCTTTGCTGGCTTCAGTCATACTATTAATCGAACGACTATTGCCAATGCGACTTAATGCAATATTGCAAATTTCAATTTCTGAGGCCATATCATTTATCTCCAATAAAAAAGGGGCTCTCGCCCCCTTTATCATCGGGGGTTAAACCCCTAGTTCTTTCCGCTTTTCATCTATTGCGGTGCGCATTTTATCTGCGCCCATATTGTGATGAGGTGCTTTACCAAATAGCTGGGTATATTGCTCACGAAGCGCATCAAGGCTTGAGTCAATCGC
The DNA here is from genome assembly GCF_001743005.1 of Shigella sp. FC1967. Classification (NCBI taxonomy): domain Bacteria; kingdom Pseudomonadati; phylum Pseudomonadota; class Gammaproteobacteria; order Enterobacterales; family Enterobacteriaceae; genus Shigella; species Shigella sp. FC1967. Next base: position 17,726 of record NZ_MIIZ01000943.1, read on the forward strand.
CACACCTGAACCGCTTACAGCAATATTACTTACGCCTTCACCAGTATTATCACCAGCCCCATCAGCCACACTATGAGTATTAAGTCGAGCATCAGCGCCACCAATTAACGCTAAGTTATCGCCAGCTATACCGTCGTACTCAACCTCTTCACCGATTTCAAGTAGACGCCCAGCGATAAATGATTTTTTTAAAACCTTATATCGTGACATGTCACACCTTATTGAGTTACAGCATCGTAAATAGGATGAGCATCAACAGTTAGGTTAATGCCCGCAGTGAACTTACCCGCCGTTAATGGCCCTTCTGCAACAACGTATTGCAGACGCAGGTACTTCAAAACGCCTTGAGGTACTTTCGCCACAATACGTTTACCTGCATTTAAATCAGCAATTGGTATTGCCACAGATTCAAAGATAGATTTAGCATCAGAGAATTTATCGTCTGTCGCGGTTTCTAACTTAATTTGAACCGTCGCTTCACCTGATGCTTTAGCCTGTTCAGTCACTTGTGCAAACAGCTCTAATGGCTCACCAATACCGATATCACGAAATGCACCATGCACTGGCGTTAAGTCGATAATTTGCTTACTTACAGCAGATGCAGTAACCGCCTGATCCAGTGAAAAAAGCGTTTCTTTATCTAAAATCATTTTGACTATCTCCAAATAAATGAAAGTTAGCGGAGCCGTTAAACGACACCGCAATAACTTATTTCACCTGATCTTCAGTCGTTAAGATGGCATCAACACGGCGAACAGGAATTTCATCGAATGAAACAACTTTCTTACCGGCAACTTCTGCCATGGAAATATTGACGTTTTTGCTGTTTTTAATTTGACGACGCATCCAGCTACGAATTTGCTGGTTACAATAAAAAACAGGACGCCCCATAGAGAGATTAGGGATCTTCTCAATTGCTTGAATAAACAAGTCTGGCAAATCGAGTGTGTCCGCTTTTTCTGGATCTTTACCAATTTTGGATAAATCAATATTGGCGATACGGACAACATAACGCCAGTCACGAACTGAGATACCATTTTTCCATTGGAAGTGAGTACGAAAGCCTTGGTATTTACCTTTGTTTTCATCTTCTAAAGTAACTTCACCTAAATGGTTTTGCTCTAAACCTGCTTTAGAACCTTTAGGGAAAATACCGTGAACCGTGTTTTCACCCCATACCACTAACCACACAGAAGTTAAGTTACTGCCAGTACCACCAGCATCAATGATATTGACTGCATTCTTTGCTTTCATATCGTTAAAGCGTGCAGCTAATCCCGTAAAGCGCTGAGGATGAACCGTAGCATCACCATAAATAACCGTTTCAGCCATTTGCTGGTTCATTGACTCTAAGAATGCAATTGATTCAGACAATAGAAATTCATTCTTTTGCCCGTTCAAGTTAGCAAGATCTTTATCAACTTCAGAATAGGTTTCAAGCATACCAATCGCATCAGTAACCTGTGCTGTGGTTGATTTGCTTGGCGGTACACCATAATTAAGCAAACGCCATGTCGCAGATGGTAAACCAGTACGAACGGTTGTACGGTGACCCGTTGGTAAATTACCTTCAACGAAAACCATATCATCAAGAATTTCATTAGACTGATTCAGCAATTCGACGATCTTCGCTTGCTTGCTGTCAGGGCCTTGTCGTTTAGCCCAATCAACGAGAGTTAAAGCAGGCATGTTATTTCCTCTTTGTTATCCAAATAAAACATCAGCAGCACTTTTACTGCCGTTACTGTTGCCAGTGACAAGACCGTCCTCTGACATTGCTTTGCCTATCTTGGCAAAAGCCCGAATAATCTCTGGGTGATTACCTAACCCTGTTTCTGTTAAATACAATTTCAAATCATCAGAACCATAGGTATCTAATGCCTTTTGTGCCGCACCGATAGATTCAGCGGAACCAAGCTCTTTATCTGCTTTAACAGTTTCAGCCCATTGCTCTGTCTGTTTTTGCCAACCATCATTGATTTGTTTCTGAATAGCAGGCATGATTTTAGAGCCATAAACATCAACCAGTTTTTGCGCTTGTTCGTTGTTTAAATTCAGCTCACGAGCAATCGGCTCAAAGACTTCTAATGCACCTTTATCAAGCTCTTGCCCTTCTTCTGGTGCTTTAAATTCATACTTTTCAGGCGCACCTACATCTGATTTATTGGCATCATTTTTCTTATCAGCCGGCTTGCCCTGCTCTCCACCATTCTCTTTTTCAGTGCTTTTAGTAGGATCATCACTATTTGCTGGTGGCTCATTTTTATCTGTTGCTGATGTTTCTTGAGTAGGTTCCGTTGCTGTACCGCCACCACCTTCACCTCCATCGCTGTGTTGCTCGTTATACAAGCGACGCATAATTAATTTCTGCCATAAGTTCATGACTGCTTCTCCCATTCTTTAAATTTTGGTTAAACGCTTGGTGTAGCTGCTTCATTTGCCATTTGCGCATAAAGCTCAGGGCAAACTTGGTGTAATTGATTGAAAACTTTTAATCCATAGTTACGTTCTCCCTCTCTAAATGCCATTGCATAGGGATCATTAGAAAAAGAGCTACGAAATACGCCAGAGTCAGAAATCAAACGCCAAATAACAGCACGCCCAGCTTCTGTGGACATAACCTCTTTTAGCTGTTGTTCCTCTTTCTCTTGCCTATTTTTTTGTTGAATATCGTATTCAGTGCGAGCGATTCTCTCGTCTTCATACGCATCAAATGGATGTGTCATTGAGCACCTCCACCAGCCATAGCGGACAGAGCACTATCATTATCAAGATTGGTATCACTGAGTGTTTTAGCACCATCAATAGCGGACTGCGCCATTTGCATCTGTGCCATTTGTTGCTGTTGTGCTTGTCGTTGTTGACGTATGGCTTGTACTTGCTCATTGGTTGCAACGATTGTTGGAGAGACACCAATTGCCGATGCATAGTTATCAATAGCATCATCAGCGTTAAGCTTATCTAATGCTTCTGGTTTAACTCTTGCCAGATTGCCAACGAAGCCCGCAAAACGTTCGATACTGCCAACACCAATCGCTTTCTGTGCCTGAGCCATAACAGAAATGTACTCAACCTTTAGATCCATTCCCTGCATTTCATCAGGTGCAATGGGAAGTAAGTTTTTATTTACTAAGATTGAGAAAGTGCGATTAATCAGCTTGTCGAGTAACTCAGAATCAAGGCGTTGCAGAACAGGCCCTAATTGCAATAGCTTCTCTTCACGCATTTCAACAACGGCTTCGATCGGCATAGAGCGCGTATTCACCATTTGCATCATGCGGAACAAATCAACAAAGTAAGCGGTATCAATCAGTTGACGGGTATCTTGAACATCTTCAAGTAGTGCTTTCAATGCTACGGGTTGAACATCAAAAATCGTTTGAATTTTATTAGTAGGATTTGCCTCATCAAGATAGTTAATGCCTCCGGGTATGGTATTTACCCGTTGGTTTTTTAATGAGGCTGGCACTTGTAAAGGTGGATTGGTCAGCTTATCAATCATCTGCGCTTTACGCTTTTGCATTAATTGAAGTGCTTTAGTACCACCTAACGCCAACATACCAGGGCAAGATGAACCGTAAACATCTTCACCATTAACTTCCCAACGTGGCGCCATAATAGGAAATTCATCATAGCCAGACTCACGTAACACTTTCTCGTGATCACCCGCCACTTCAAGATAAACGGATTTAAAAGGCTTGTGCTTCGCCTCTAACTTTCCTGTTTGTCGTTCAAGGTTTGGATATACGGCATGAACCACTTCAATCCATTGGCTGTACTGGCTTGAATTCCACATTGATTTAACAGTGTCGCTAACGCTATCAACCCCGAACTCCATTACCAACTGGCGAACGGTCATCGTAAATTTGCGATAGCAAACATCAACACTCAGGCTTGGGCTATTTGCAATGTAATAACTGCCAAGAGGGAAATGAACGGTACGGATAATACGCTGGCTATCTTCAACAACCGCCATTGCTGCAGTGCCAAAGGTACCTAAATCCCCATACATCAACGGTAATGACTGATAGAGATTAGAACGATTGAACACTTCGTTCATACGCTGTTCTGTGGTTTCTAACCAAAGTTTTACAGGGCCATAATCCATTAAATCAGGATCAGGTGTTGCTAAACGAAACCAAGGACGAGCAGGACTTGTAATGCCTGACATCATGCCACTGGAAAGCACCGATGAAGCTAAAGATGCCGTAGGGTCAATAATCTTACTATTACGGCGATCACCTCGATTAACCTCAGATGCAGTAAAGCGCGTACTACGAGGACGAGTGAAATCTGACAATTCACGCCAATGCGGTTCAAATGAGCTACGCTCTGTTTCCAACTGATTAAGTTGTTGCAGTAGCTGTTGTTTCAATGGCGTTGACATAGTCACCCCTTATTGACCAAGCAAGGTTTTACCGCTGGTGGATGCTGAACTTGTCGCACCCTGCGCACCCGTTAGTAACGTAGACTTACGACCTGCGGCTGCACGGCGACGACGCATTTCATCATCACGACTACCCGTTACTGCCGCATCTTGTTCTTGAGGTGCTGCCTGAACTGGTGGAGGGGTAGTAATTTTTGGAGTTGAGCCTAATCCGCACATAATTCACCCATAGATTAAATTAACCAATATTGCATATTAAATTAATAATACATGTTATTTGACAATATTGAAAATTATAACTACCATTTTGGTTATGCAATGCCACTGCATTTTTCTCGGTATTGTTACCACGACAGCGTGCTTTACCTTAGGACTGTTTGCCCTCTACTCCAGAGGCTTTTTTTTATGCGAATGGATCGTAATCTGAATTGCTGACATTAACGCCAGAATGAGGTGAGGAGTAATTTCTATCTATTTTGGTGACTGGATAGGCGAATGTCAGTGCGAGCGCATCACCTTTACCCGGTGAACGACCAAGACGCTTTTTAATTTCTGTTTTATCTTCTAGTACAATCTTGCTATCAATAACACGAACTTTGTATTCACCACATGACAAATCATCTGCGGTTTCCTGATCATCAATAGCCCCGCCAATTTTTAGCCATGTCTTAACGCTGTTATACATTTCACCGCGTTTGTTTAGCATTTGTGGATCTGTTGATGCACCACCAAACTTAACTAAACGCCACACGCGTCCCCAACTTGTTCCAATAGAGTGAATACCGGTACCGTAACCAAAATCGATATGAACAGCATCAGCCTTGTATTGATCTTCAAAGTCAGCAATGCGCTTTGCCATAACAACATCGTCAGTTGTTTTAAAGCCCGTCCACAAACACTTACTGAATAAACCTTGACGCAGATAAATGACTGCATCATCAATACCAGAATAGGCAGGGTCAACACCAATAATTACGGGCGCATGAGCAACTTCAGCTTGTGTGACAATGCGTTTCATGGCTTCATCGGTTAAACCTGTTGGAATAAACTGTAGTTCTGATGCTGACGGGAACACACCACGAACACGAACTTTAAAGAAGTCGCTATCTTCGCCGTAGTCCTCCTCCCAGTTTTTAATCTGCTCTTTGTTGCTACCTTCAACGGTACGGCTATCAATCTGCTTGGTGTTCCAACGATGTTTAAACTTACGAAAACACTCACGAAAGCGCCCTGTATTACGGGTTGGGTTACCGAATGCAATCCAAATGATTTCGGTGCCTTCATCCGTTAACGCCCCTTCTGCAACTTCCCATACCAGATCGGCAATATTAGATGCTTCATCAAACACCAAGATAATACGCTTACCTTTGTTGTGAAGCCCTGCAAATGCCTCTGTATTGTTCTCAGACCATGGCACAGCGTCAGCACGCCAAGCATTAGCATGATTAGGATCGTTTGAGTAAATAGCTGTCTTAGTACAAGTAAACCAATTATTGGTAAGTGATAAGCGTTGCCACTTCGCTATTTCTGGCCACGTTTTAGTACGTAGCTGATTTTCGGTGTTGGCAGTGACGACTACTTTACAATCTTCGCAGGTATCCATGCCCCACTTGATGATCATTGAAATAAATGCAGATTTACCAATGCCGTGACCAGAAGCACGAGCAAGTAATAATGGCTGGTGGCGTGTCTTTGGATTGCGTAGATGTTCACCGATTTCATTTAATGCTTCGGCTTGCCACTGACGAGGACCATTATATTCTTCAAGCTCTCCACCAGCTTCCCCCCACGGAAACGCGTAATACGCATAACCTAATGGATCATGCGTAAATGATGCGATATCTTCAATGAGTTGTTCTTCTGGTGATTTCTGCAAAGCTTCTGACATTACTCAACGCTCCCTTGCTGAGCACGTTTACGAGCAGATGCCAACTTATCAGCAAGCGATACGTTTACATCAACCTGTACGCGGTCACGGAAAGCGTTCACATCAACGTGTTTACCTACCAGCTCCAATACGCGTAGCTTATCCAGTAGCTTCACTTTTTTGACAATCACATTCTCATCAACAACCGCAATTTCAAATGAAGCAATACTTTTCCGCCACACAGTAGGCCAATCCTTGATAAGTTTGATGTCACCATTGTCATTGAGAATATCAGCAATATCCGCATCAAGCATATCAACCAAGCGCTTGAGAACATTGTCAGCACTCATCTTGGTGCGCTTATTGCGCTGTTGCATAAGTTGTGCGATACGCTCTTGAATACGGGGATCAGCCATTAGCTGTGATGCGCGCTTGCAAGCACTGCCAGAAGCATATCCAGCAGAGATTGCAGCATCAGTTTGATTATCGGGGGATTTGATATATTCCTGACAGAAACGTTCCATCTTGTCGTTGATAGGCGTTGGCTGTCGTGCAGGTTTCTTTCTTGGTCTTTTGATAGTCATAATCATCACCTCTTTGGTTATTATGGCTATTCAAAATATAACATTCAAATCTAATTAGGTATTAATACACCAATTTAAAACCCCAGTATTCGAGGGAATTAAAATAGAAATGAACACCCGACGGCTATCTGGTTGACAAAATCGCGTCAACCAAATTTCTATTTTGCTATCGTTTTGTCAACCAAGTTAAGCTGTAATTCGCGATATCCATAAGTGACCCAACATTTAGCATCACCAGATAAACAGCATTGCTGAACGGGTAACTGTTCGCCACAACGCTCACACTTACGCTTAGATAGCTCCTCAGCTTGTCGCTTATACTCCGCATCATCTTTACGAATAAGCATCTGTATGTATTCAACAACATCATACTGTTCACGACCAGGCATACGTAGAACACAATTACGCTGTAACATCTCCAGCTCTTGATTATCCACCAGCAGTTCAATCTTCGTTACGCCAAGTTCCTTTTGGCGCTTACGTTGTAATGCCTTACGTTCAGCAGGTGATTTAGCCATTAAGTGACACTCCAATCACAGTAACAACGACACACCAGAATACAGCGAATAAAATGTACTTAGTTAGCATTTATCAGCTCCTCAGGTATCTCAACTTCATCACCTATCTCAAGCATAACAACCGCTAGGCAAATAGCTTCTTGAGCAGTATTAGCAGTGGCATAATCACCCATTAAATGTGGCGGTGATGCATAGCAATAATTAACCCCGTCAACTTCTTCAAACATTAAATCAATCCAGTAGTTATTTATAAACTCACCACACTTTAACCAGTCGCTAGATGGGCTATATACACAGTTATTAGCATCAACAATAAACTCTTTGCCAATACGAGCATCAACGCCAACGGCTTTACCTACTGCCCAATCAAGCGCTAATCCTTTTAGTTTTGAGGTTTTAATTTTCATCATTCACCCTCTGGTATTGGTGGGAGTGGCATCCAGTGAGTTACGAATCTAGCTACTGTTTCGATTAACTCGCCATCTTCTTTGGTGATAATTTGAAATGAACAATACTCGTGAGTTGCTAAATATATAAATCCATCAATATCGACAACTAACACCTGTTCGCCATTTTCAGGCAATCTCTCACTCACCTTAACCCAATTAGTTCCCTGCATTAGATGCCTCCTTTTGGTTTAGTCTTTTAACAAACGCATCAGAATCAATTCTTAAAAGTCGATTCATAACTTTTTCACAACGATATGGTTTGTGCATTTTTCGATTGCGATCTGCTGTCTTTTTCCCACCTCTCACATATCTACGCTTCCGTGTCATTGCTTCATCAGCGTAGAGCCACATCAGTTTTTTTAAATTCTGTTCCTTTCATCTAAAAATCCTCTTGCGTGACATGTCACGATTGTTTGATTTATTGAATAAGCCTAATAGCATCAATTTCTTGGCTCATAATTTCTTCCCAAACTCATTCAACGATTAATTAACTCAGTCACTAACTTAACGAATGGTAATAAGTTCATGATTTTCTGTATTTTCAGGTAACGTTACCCCTATCTTCCCTTGTTCACCACAAAGCTTTGACGCGCTGATATTCCACACCCTGCAATCCTCATCAAAGATGGCGTCCATAACGGCTTTAATCAGGTTATCGACATCAGGACGTTGCTGGTGAGGTTTACCATTCATCTCAATGCGTTTCTTCTTGCTCCATGATTTAGGCATAGGGATAACAAACGTTAAGTGAGCACCGCTTTCAGGTAACGTAAAACGGTTAGCTCTCATTTCGTCACAAAAAGCGTGGTACTTAACGACAACCGGTCTTTTCTTCCATGCGTCACGTTGTGTCATACGTGGCTTTGGTACAGGATTGATATAATAAATTTGCTGTTTCATGCACGTACCGCCACCAGCATTGCGTTCATACGATTATGAATATCAGCAATCTTTCCATGCTGTAACGGCGGTAAACTCTTTCTGACGTAGGTTAGTGAGCCTTTCTGACAGATAACGTGCTTATCCGTAGGTTTTGCTGGCTTCTTGGTCATTAGAGAGGCTTCTTTTTTGATATCTAAATCACGTAGACGCTCCATGTAATCAGGCGCTAGGGTGTATACATAACCAATGCCGACTACCGCTCTGCGTTCTACAACGGAGCTTTCAATCAATTTAATCAGTGCATAATTGGTTGTTGAACGGTTCTTCTTTCCCTTGAGATCAGAAGCAATTTCCGTTATCTCGTTAACTGACAATGGTTTTTTATTGTCACGTAAAATATCAACAACTAAATCCTGCATAAATTTCATATACGATAACCCTTAATAGATTAATCATTATGGTTAATATATCCAATTTGGTTATGTTTTCAAGTATAAAAAAAACAGAGTTTTTAATTAAACTCATACCTACTTAAAACGCTCTCAAATCGTCTATACGCTGTTTTCACTACTCAGACACTCAATCGCATACCTACAACAAATAAAACTCACCAGTGTTTATTACGCTAAGGATTTTAATATCCAATAAACCTTATACCGATTTATGTTTACGTTTATCAGCATTTTCTAATAAATCTATCCATGCAGGTCTTGGTCTGGTTTTATCTTCAAGTCTTAACGTAGGCTTAGGTATGACCTCACCTCGTTGCACTCGCTCAGACCACATACGGATCATTTTATTTAATTGCTTCTCAACCTCCGCTTCTGTCAGCCTAAGGTCATATACCTTTTGCCTAAGGTCAGTGAAGATCCAATACTGCACCGGATGCCTAAATGGGTACATCTCAGCACTATGATAATTGCATCGTCTGGCTAGGTATTTATTGAAATCTCTCAGCATTTCATCAAGTGGAATTCCAAAAGCATTCGCATCTACCAACTTGTCAGAAAGCATTGAAATAACATCAGATAACTCTGGTGGCCACGGATTACCATTGCTACAACGCTCAATGCAGAATTTAAATATCAAATCGAATTGATCGCTATTCAATCCGCTGAGTGCTCGTTTCCACATCAATGAGGGTTCCGTCCCGTTCTTGTTTGTCCATTTCTCCCCATAGAACTCCGTCATTTGTAGCCAAAGAGTCGAGATACTCTTGCCCATGTTTTTCTCTGATTTTGTGCTCCACGAGTTGTACGGCTCTTGATTTGCCACTGTTTGGATCGAATTTAAATTCTGATTTGCCATTATTATTTACTCCAGTATTGCTGTTATTCGCTTTAGCACGTTGGAATTTAATACTTTTTGCCAATGCCATTTCCCATTGTTCGTGATGTTTAGCTTTCCCCTCGGCTTTCCAGTATGTAATAAACTCGGCAAGTTCAGTTGGTTTAACTGGCTCTGTTAGTGCATGCCCCCAAAAAGCAGATTTACGTAAAAAATCGCTATCAGGTTCCCATTCATCAAACATCACGAATTTACCGTCAACGCTAAAACCACCAGCAGGAACTCTGTCATTTAAAATGGCATTATCCACATCAGGCAAATTTCCTTCGCGCGCGTTACAGAGAGTTGTTTTAATACTTCCTTTCCCTTCCTTTCCTAAAGGGAGTCCTACCGTATCACTACCGTAGTCATATGGTAGTAGGTTCATCTCTTTGATTTTACTTGGTGTTTTCTTGTTTACGACTTGATGTTTTGTGAAATTATTTATTAATCCAAAGTGCTTCCCATTTTGGGCAGAAAATAAGCTGATATAGCCACAGTTGGAAAGCTCCTGTAGTAGTACCGGAATACTACGGGAGGTTTCACGTATTGGAAAAACAGCCGCTTTTATTAGCTTCGGATTAGCATTGAAATAGCCTTCATCATCAGCGTAATTTAATAGCCCTATCGCCAATAAACACGCTGACTCAGATATTTCAGCCATATCCTCATCAGTCCAAAATGTTGGCTTAATAGTCCTGATACGGGCCATATCACCCCCTGATATTGTCTTCATAAGCAATATTTCTATTACGAGCCATCTTTAATAATCGGCTGACTTCTTTTCTGTAGTTGGATGAATTAATTGCGGAACATTCAACACAAACACCATTACTGGTAAAACGCTCAGAATCATGACCATGTCTACATAATTTTCCCGTATAGAAACGACTTAAACCATTTTCAATGGCTTGCTTTCTAGTCACAATTTTCATCATCACCTCTTTTTTCTATGATTAGTTAGCAATAAGATTATCCATTATTTTAAAATAGATCAACCTAAAAAGATTTATTGGTTACCAACAAAAAATTAAGGACCACCGAAGTGATCCTTATCAATAAATAGCCTTTGAATTATTATCGAATAAAGAAATTGATTAATTGCTCTCTGGTTGTATCTGCACCGAACTCAATACAAATATCATATAACTTATTGAGTTTACTTAGTGATGGTTTGCGTTTTGCATAGCGTAGCTGATGTGATAGATACAGTTGGCTATACCCCGTTCTTTGAGAGAATGCTTCTCTTTGCTTAATCGTTAAGCCATTCCAAAATTTTTTAAAGTCGAAAACTTCCATACATTCACCTAATTGATTAACCTAACAATGATAATAATCAATTTGGTACTTTACCAAAAGGGTTATTTATCTATTTAATACACCATAAGTTAATCAAATTTGTATAAAGAATAGACACCAAAGGACTTGGAAATGAAAAGCATTGCTGAAATTAGAAAAGATAATCTGATTTATATTATTGAGCGTTATTACGAAGGTAAGCAAAAATTGCTGGCTGATGCTCTTGGTGTAGCACCAAGCATGATCTCTCGTTATCTGTCACCAAAAGATTTAAAGAGTCACCGTGAACTCACTGACCCAATGTCACGTAAAATTGAATACGTAACAAAAATATCTAAATATTGGATGGATGTAGACCATCTAAAAATCGGCCACGTTGAGTCAGAAAATGAAGAATATATTCCAACAGAAATTGGAAAAATAATTTCAGATAATATTACGACATTCATGCTAAAAGACGGTATCAAATCAAGAGTGAAACTCGCCATTGATTCCGGGTTAGCTCAATCAACCGTAAATCGCATTATCAATTGTGAAGCCAGTGCAACTGCTGAGAGCATCGATGCAATAGCCAAAGCAATGGATCGCCAAGCATACGAACTACTAATCCCTAAAAATAACAAAAGCGATATCAATTACGATAGAAAGTTATATGCTAGATTACCTGCAAGCGAACAATCAGCAATTGAAAATTTTATTGAGTTTATTATCAATAAACACCATCCAAAAGACCTTGAGTCATCAGCTGAATAACGCAAAAAAAACAACCAAATTGGTTAATTTTATATTTTTTATTTTACATTAATTAACCATTTTGGTAATTTACATTCCCTTATTTATGCGCCATAGTGATTATTCATCAGCAAAATCTGATGTCGGGATTGGTCTCCTGATAACTACGAAGGCGCATACACCGCGCAAGCGGTTTTTTTGTATGCGAAATACAGCTACACCTATTCAATGGTGGACTGTGCGGAGGCACCTCAGGGTGCGCCGGTTCCCTTTGTAGCCGGTAAGACCAACTCCGTACAGTTCACCACCAGTCTGATTGGTCTCAGCTGTGGTGATTAACCTAACTACAAAGGTGATCTCCATGACAAGTTTAAGTATTTCTCCATCTAATTTACCCTCCATTGTTCATAACAATATGCCAGTTATTACTACTGAATTATTGGCTAATGTTTATGAAACAGATACCAAAAACATCCAAATGAATTACTCAAGAAATAACCAGCGATTTATTGCTGGTAAACATTTCTTTAAACTCACAGGTTCTATTTTAAAGGATTTTAAAAACAGACCCACTAATTGTTGGTCTGTTGCAAAGCAAGCTCGTAGCTTAATTCTATGGACAGAACGTGGTGCTGCACGCCATGCTAAAATGTTAGATACCGATCGCGCATGGGATGTATTCGAAATTTTAGAAGATAACTATTTCACTAAACATAAACCTAATACTCGTATCGGTAACTCATTACCAAACAACGCATCAACAGAAGAATTACTAGCACTTGTCGATCAGTTACAACGCACCATCCATGAAGGTGAGTTTATCCCTGCCAACCAATGCAAATTCCCACTTACCAACAAAAAACCATCTCAATTAATCGATGAATTTGCTAATAATCCTAATCAGTGCGTTTTGCATAATGCTATTTCATATCTAAAGAAGTGTGGAAACAATGTTACTGAAGCAGAACGAGCTTTAAATCACATTCGTTTTTCTCTTATTGAGTTACATGAAACAATCAGAGAAATACGCATTCACAATCAAAGAGTTGAAAAAATAACTAGGCATTTATAACGTTTTTAGGCACTAGAATAAACTGGTGCC
>NZ_MIIZ01000944.1:0-1718 GCF_001743005.1 Shigella sp. FC1967
TAGTTTTATTCAGGATAAAGTGCAATTAATACACTTTATCCTTATGATGATATTAGAAAATAGTGAATGGCATTATCACGTTAAACTTAACGTCTTTTTCATCTTGGAAAATATTACCAAAACCGCCTTCATAACTTGGAATATCAGAGTGGCTTATTTATAAAGCGCTTTTTAATTACTGCATCCCTACCTTTCTACTATTTATTTTTATTTATCGTAATCGTAATTAGCTTTTTTAGTTTTATTCAGGATAAAGTGCAATTAATACACTTTATCCTTATGATGATATTAGAAAATAGTGAATGGCATTATCACGTTAAACTTAACGTCTTTTTTCATCTTGGAAAATATTACCAAAACCGCCTTCATAACTTGGAATATCAGAGTGGTTATCATAACGGGTATAATGAAGCTTAAAGAGCGTACCTTTAGCGCGACCTTCTTGAACCGTATACATAATATCCGCATTCCATGCACTTTCTCTGATACGTTGCCCTTGATCATAAATCGCTTTACCACTTGGCTTAGCATCCCATGCGTAAACATAAGAAGTACCTACTGCCCAACCTGACAAATCCCAGTTTTTCAGATCATACATAACGCCCGCATAAAGTGCTTTTTCACCATTGGCGTTAAAGTCAGAACGACCATCCCACCAAATATCAAGGCGGCCATTAGATGTTGCCCAACCTGGCGTCATACGTTGTAAGAAATAACCTTGATTACCCTCAGCTTTAACCCATGTTCCTTCTACTTTGAAGTCAAATACATTATAGGTATAACCAAAAGTCAGTGCTTGTAACCATGCCAGCCCATCATAAACATCATTAACGCCACCACCAGTCACTTTATCTTTAGCACCGTAGAATTGGTAAGACGTTCTTAATGCATTCTCAGCAATTGGGAAATCATAAGAAACCTTACCAAAATACTGATCAATATAACCATCTGCCTGACCAAATGCAGCTTCTAACACTAAGCTGTTTTTAAAATCATATTTGGCGCCGAAAGAGTGAAGATAGCTGATATTCGTTTCTAAATCAGCTTTACGGAAGTTGTACATGTTTCGATACCATGGTGCTTTATATTCATCTGTCCACATGTAAGAGAAAGATAATTCACCACTTTTATCGAAGTCGAAAACAGCCCCTGCTTCAGCACCGCGGTAAGTTCCCGGTAAAAAGCTCCAATGTGGGCGCAATAAACTTTGACCTTTAGGTTGAATATACCCACCTTGAGCCCAAAAATTGCCTAATTTAAATTTTGCAGCCGCTTTATAAACGCTCACGCCACTGCGATCGCCCGTCCATTTTTCATCCCAGCGACTTTTGGCATCACTAAAACCGATTTCATTAGGTGCAGCAGGACCACTGTTATTCAATTCAACCGCACCAAAAGCAGCTAAATCAATACCAATAAAATCACCAAGGTAACCTGATGAGAAATCTAAATTAGCGTTGAAAGTAGAATGGTGTAAGTTAGCTTTGTATTTGCCGTAATCTGGGCTATTTGGTGTTAACTCTTTTCTATCACGGTCACGTTGCCAATAAAAAAAGACCGCCTGTTAAGGTTGAATCATCAATAAACCCTTCAGCATAAGACATTTTTGCAGGTAGTGCAGTTACAAGCAATGCGCCCATAACGACAAGTGCCACCCTGCCTGGTTTAGCATGTTGCATAACCATAGCATTGTTTCCTCTTTGACTTTGACTAAAAAA
>NZ_MIIZ01000945.1:0-1716 GCF_001743005.1 Shigella sp. FC1967
GAAAGTTTCCCAGTTAGCGGGATCTTCAACACTGCTGCTCTTTTTCTTTTCTGAGGTTCCTGGTTTTATAAGTGGAGCAGCGGCTTTAACTACAGGGGGTGCATCCGATTCCATTCTTTCTAGCGTTTTTTCTTCCTGGCCCGGTAATTTGAAGATTGAAACTAAGCGGGTTAATGCAACTGCTTGATCTTCAAGACCAGCAGCGGCGGCTGCAGATTGTTCTACTAAAGAGGCGTTTTGCTGAGTGACACGATCCATTTCAGAAACCGCAAGACCAACTTGTGAAATACCTCGGCTTTGCTCATCTGATGCAGAAGCGATTTCGCCCATAATGTCAGTAACACGCGTTACTGAATCTACAATACGCGTCATCGTCTCACCCGCACTTTCAACGAGTACAGAGCCCGTTTCAGTACGACTTACAGAATCTTCAATCAGTGTTTTTATTTCTTTAGCAGCTTCTGCACTTCTCTGTGCAAGGTTACGAACTTCACCGGCAACTACCGCAAATCCGCGACCATGCTCACCGGCTCTTGCTGCTTCAACAGCCGCATTCAGTGCCAAAATATTGGTCTGGAATGCAATGCCATCGATAACGGCTGTGATATCGGTGATTTTCTGAGAACTTCCGGCTATGTCGTGCATCGTTTGCACCACATTAGCCACAACTTTTCCGCCTTGGCGGGCTATATCTGAGGCGTCATTAGCTAGGTTACTTGCTTGGCGAGCATTGTCTGCGTTCTGTTTTACTGTCGCCGTTAACTGTTCCATACTTGCAGCCGTTTCTTCTAACGAAGCCACTTGCTCTTCTGTACGAGCAGATAAGTCATTATTACCAGCAGCAATTTCACTTGTGCTGTTATAAATGTTTTCCGTACTTTGATAGACACCACGAACAGTTTGAATAAGCTCTTGTTGCATGTGTTTTAAACCATTGGCTAACAAGCTCATTTCATTGCGTCCATTTACTTCGATATTTGGACGTAAATCACCTTCAGAAAAAGTTTTAATACTTAATAGAAGTGAGTTTAATGGTCTAATTAAAGCATTACGTAATGCAAACCAGCATAGAATTAATGATGAGATAACGATAATCGCTAGCACAGCCATAGTCATGACTGTACGTTGATGAGAGGCTTCTAGTGCCACATTTAACTCTTCGTTAAATTTCTCATTACGCATGACATATGCAAGATATTCTTTATAAAAAGCATCTTGATAACCCGTAGTGGGTTGCTCAAAAAAATCTTTTAAGTTTTTATCTTGCAGTAAAATTTCTAATTGGTTTAATGCGGAGAAATATTCGATAAAACGCCCTTTTAGGCTACGAACATCATCTTCTGAGTGAACTTGATAAGCAGTAATATTCTTTTCAAATTCTTTAAATTTCTCGTCTGCACGAGACATGTTTTTACGAGCAAGACCCGCCAGATAATCAACAGACAAGGAATCATCTACGTTAAGATTTTTATCTTGTAATAAAAAACTAATCGCAGCACGGTTAATGTTATTACGAGCTTGTAGTAAATTAGCCCAGGTTTCATCTAGGCGTTCACGTTGATCTTGTATTGTCAGTGTTTTATTAAGGTCGTTTCTTGTCTCAACAATATTTGAGTAAAAAAACGCCTCCTGAGACAAATTGCAAAACACCAAACAACAGAAGAATGGATAATAATCCAGTCACTATTTTCATTCGGCTAAACATAATTTCCCTTT
>NZ_MIIZ01000946.1:0-1701 GCF_001743005.1 Shigella sp. FC1967
AAAAGGCCGTCTGCCCATATTGACCCAGTAAGAGCAGAGCTATGTGTGACAAGAAGTATAGAGATTACGAGGTAGCCATCATGGTCGATGTGAACCCTTTCGACAGGGTTATGAATGAATTGAAAAGTCGTGGCCGCAAGAACGCTCACATCCTGAGCATCCTCCAATTCGACTGGCCTGCATCGGAGGCCATCATCGAGAAGCTGAGCTGCTACATCACAGACGGGATTAAGGCTAATCAGGAGCCTGTGATTTACCCGATCATTGAAGAAGCTCTGCATCGCTACAGCCAGCTCGTGTTTCATGAGCAGAGAGAGAAATATGAAGACCCGGCCAGAATTGGGGCATTTCTGGAAACCCTGATCACCGAAACCTGCCGGGCGTTGGAAGTGCAAATTGTCGATAGTGGCGGTGATTCATGGTCTGTCGATTCAGGAGAGTCGTTCTCACTGTGGCTTTCTTCCCATCCAGGAGAACTATCCATTAACCCGCAGCCCCATGAGGATGAGACCTCTTTGCGTGGCTTGCTGTATGAGCTCATCACCTGTGAGAGCGTGAAAACTGTTTTAAGGAGAACCGACTATGAAGAAGCCGTGGTTGCTGGTCGCATGGCTGCTGGTTATTGAGTTGCTGGCAATATTGCTGCTGATCCCTGGCGACTGGACAGACAGAGCCATCAAAAGGGAATCCGTGCTGGTGGAACAGAGTCTTGGTGTCGAAGCAAGAGACTGGATACAGAACAAAGCATCTACCTGGTTCAGGTCGAGCGTTATTGATTCAGGCTTCTATGAGGGGATGTACCAAACGCTGATCCCATCAGAAGAGGAGCGCCAGAAGTCCAAGGGGATGCAGGATATGGGCAAGGGCTGGTTTGTGTGGGTCAAAGGCCGCATGGAAGCCTTTGTCAACGTCATTTACCAGTTCTACACACGGTTGGCGCTGTTAGCCGCGTGGGCTCCCTATATGCTGATCCTGTTCGTACCTGCGGTATATGACGGGATGATGACATGGCGAATTAAGCGGACCAACTTCGATTATGCGAGTCCGGTTCTCCATCGTTATAGCGTTCGCGGAACGATGTACCTGATGGCCGGATTGTTCATCGCGTTCTTCATCCCCATAGCGCTCGATCCGGTTGTCATCCCGATGACAATGATGACGTGCTGTGTCCTGGTTGGCCTGACGTTCGGCAACCTCCAGAAACGGGTATAGGGAGGGAGGATGAGCTACTCCGTTATAAATCAAGATGGGGTGCATCTGTGCGACATCCCATTGAACGTCTACCAGGTGATACGTCGCCAATCCTTGTCTGCGTTGTGGCTTTACTGGGCGCAGAGCTTGAATTTGGTGAAGGTGCTCATTGCTTGCGTCGGAAAGATGATCTTTGTGATGCCGGTAATGTGGTTCTGGGTGCTGGTGGTGTGCCGCTTGGTTGAACCAGAACGTATCTCAGACGTGCCAGGACTTATCTCTCCGGACGTGATCGGGTGGGCCGCTGGTGCGGCCATCACCCTCATTATCTATTCCGTTTTTACACGCCCAGCTTTGTACGGATACCACAACTTTTTCAAGCAGCATATTTGCTCAAGAGTAAAGCAAGTAACGCCGGAACTCAGAACAGTCACTGGGCCACTGTTCTTTTACCGAAACGAAATTGGAACGATATAGAGAGGAACCATGAAAGTAACCAATAAACTCAAA
>NZ_MIIZ01000947.1:0-1675 GCF_001743005.1 Shigella sp. FC1967
AAAAGTGGTGCATCTTTACCAAATACAGCAAGACTCTCTTTAGCTGCTCGCATCATACGACTTCCACCACTCGCATGGACATTAACCATCCATACACCTAAATCAGCAGCCGCGGCGACAGCTCTTGCAACGGTATTGGGAATATCATGAAATTTTAAATCTAAGAAAATATCAAACCCTTCTTTTTGTAATTGAGTCACAAATTGAGGTCCAAAACGGGTAAACATTTCTTTACCAATTTTTAAACGACAAGATGAGGGATCGATACGCTGTGCAAAATCTAATGCACTTTTTTGGTCTTCATAGTCTAGTGCCACAATAACGGGCGCGCAGGTAAGCTCGGGCGATTTTTTATCACAATGAAATGACATTTTAGGGCCTTTATTTATAGAGAGACTATTAAAAAAAGTGACATCGTCACTGACCATCTAAACCGCGAATAGGTTTAACGGTATCCCATGAACGACAGGATGGACAATGCCAATATAATGCATGAGAAGTAAAACCACATTTATGGCAACGATAATCGGGTTTCGTGCGAATTTGTTCACCTACCATATAGCGCAATAAGATAAGACTCTCTTTGGCACGTCCTTCTTCTGCTTCAGCTAAATGGTAACGCATTAAACGATAGAACAGACGCATTGTGGGATGACGCTCTAATTGACGATTAATATATAACTGAGCCGCTTCAATACCTTCTTTAGCTTCAATAATATCCGCAAGGTAAAGCTCTGCGATCGCACCACAATTACTATCCACACATTGACGTAAATAGGTTTCCCAACGAGAAGTATCGTTTTGAGCCTGGAAACATTCAAAAAGCATAGGCAAGGTTTCACTGACCATCTCTTTATCTTGCTCAATCACTTTCATTAAAACATCGATAGCTTTTTGTTTATCATCACGAGCAATATAGATACGACCATACATAATTGAAACACGAGCGCAGAGGGGATCCATTTGCCCTGCTTTTTGCAACAAACTAAGCGCGCTATCAAGATTATCACTGCTCATTTCTTGAAGTGCCAATTCACAATAAAAATGTGAAATTTGTTCTTTTAATTCATGCTGACCTAATTTAACCAATTTTTCAGCCGTCTCTATGGCTTTTCCCCAATCGCTAGTTAACTGGTAAATCGCGAGTAAAGACTGCAGTGCGCTTTGACGAAATTCTTGTTCATCAATAAGTTGCTGAAACATATTCTCAGCACGATCGTAAACACCAGCCGCTACATAGTCACGACCTAACTGTTGAACAGCGAGTAGACGTTGATCAAAGGAAAGTGCGGCACTTTCCATTAATGATTGGTGGATACGAATAGCACGCTCGACTTCGCCACGAGAGCGAAAAAGATTACCTAAAGTAAGATGGGCTTCAAAAGCAGAACTATCTTCTTTAAGCATTTCGAGGAAAAGATCAACCGCTTTATCTTGCTGATCAGAAAG
The DNA here is from genome assembly GCF_001743005.1 of Shigella sp. FC1967. Taxonomy (NCBI): domain Bacteria; kingdom Pseudomonadati; phylum Pseudomonadota; class Gammaproteobacteria; order Enterobacterales; family Enterobacteriaceae; genus Shigella; species Shigella sp. FC1967. The sequence goes on from NZ_MIIZ01000947.1 coordinate 1,450, forward strand.
TAAAAAGTTTACACCCGCCACATATTCACGTGACAGGCGATCGGCGTTCTGCTGTTTATCCTGTTGAGCGCCACGACGCCCCATATACCAGCCGTAAGCCGCAGCGACAGGTAATAACAGAAACAGCAATTCTAGCATCAGCTATCGTCCTTATTTCGTAGCAGAAGCAACCGTTGGGCGACTTTCTTGGTTTTCTTGTTTTGCTTGGGCGCTTTCAAGGCGTTTT
>NZ_MIIZ01000948.1:0-1670 GCF_001743005.1 Shigella sp. FC1967
CCCCATTTGCGCGGCCAATGGCTTCGCCTTTTTCAGACCTTCCTCAAGCACTCTCTGATTTACAAGTTGTTCTAATGTGTTCATTTGACTCTCCACTTTCGAGAGAGCAATGCAAGCCGTCTCCGGACTTACATTGCCCGTTAACGGCTTTATTGGTTTATCCCAAGAGGTACGGAGCTACGCCAGTCAGGAAGCCCATGACTCCCAACACAGCGCCAACCACGCCCAATTTGATTGACAGTTGGACACTTTGATCCGGATGGTTCCAGAACCACTGCCAGACTTCCCAGCGCCTGGCTCTGCGAACCTCAAGATTTACAGTGTCTTTAAAACGAACACCCAGAGCATCTACCGCATCGTAATCCAGCGCGACCGCCAGCTTTGTGATGGATAAATTCCCAGGGTTGCCCATCGCATACCGGAGAACCTTTGCTTTGGTCTCTGGGTTTACGATCATAACCGGCTCCCTCCTGAAAAAACGGGTCTTGTCTTTTCGCTTGGAATCCATGTTGCGGTTATGGAACCTGGCAATGCAGTGTTGAAGGCCTGAATCCTCGGGAGGTAAAGGCACAACAGTTTCGATTTTCATGATTACTCTCCTTTCGGATAGGCCGGAGCAAAGGCCTTTCGGCATTGCCCCGGTGAGTTACTAATGAACCAAAGATGAAGTGACCATGATTGCGTCTCCGGACATCATTACCGGGAGATATTCGCAAGGCTCATGGCCGCAGCTCTTTTTAGTTCCGTTAGGTGAATAGACAGCCAATTGACCGTCCATAATGTTGAAGGGCATCCCCTGTTTTTTCGCTGCCGGTGACAGCTTGAGAGTGCCCTTTGCGTCAACCAATGCCGTTGCCCAATGGAAGTCTTCACCACCGATCACCGGCTGTGATTCATCCACGACTTCGACCATGATTGGCATCATTCCAACCCAGCTCCACAGGCTGTTCCCTAATGCGAGGGCTAAAGCCTCGAACGCGGGAAAGACTACCGATTGCCCGAGAATCTGGTGGGCAATAGTGTCCGACAGACCTTGGATGAGTTCCTCTGGTATCCCTTTCACTCGACAATGTTCTGTCGGTGTAAAGATGCGAGACAACTCCGGCTGTTCTGGATGAACAATGAAAGGTTCGGTACTTCTGCATTTTGCATAGTCCTTACCTATGGTGCCGCAAAACTCATCGTCGCCAGTCAGAAGCTGGCGAGAGAACCCCTTGCCAGCAGCTTTGTCTCTCAACTCCTTCTCAGCCAGATAGTCAAATGACTTCCAACGTTCAGAATCGAGCGGAACTGGCTCCAGGATGTCCTGTATGCGACTTTCCTTGGTGCGAACAGGCTGAACCTTCTCAAGTTCAAACCCATCGATCCCGTGGGAAAGCGCAACAACACAAAGACGCTTGCGGCGCTCAATAACCCCAAACTCATTGCCGTCGAGAATGCGCTCTTGTAGGGAGTAACCCAACGAAGAGAGCACCGAACGAATCACTTCCATCGAAGCGGTGTTCTGGTACTCAGGCACGTTCTCAATCAGCACAACGGCTGGGTTTAGCGCTTCTACGAATTGCAGGAAGTTGAAGAACATGGCACCTGCCGCCTCATGCGATTCGGCAAACTCCAACTTGTTCTTACTGCGACCTGACTTTGACGCGCCGGTACACGGTATGCCCCCC
>NZ_MIIZ01000949.1:0-1660 GCF_001743005.1 Shigella sp. FC1967
TTTACTGCTATTTACTACATTTTTATCAATATGGAGTGATAACTCTATCTTTTTTTTTTAAAAGATAATAATAAAAATAACTCCTTATAGGTAAAAAAAGTAGGAGAGATATTTCTCTCCTACTTAATAATAAATTAAACGATAAAGTCAGTTTCGTAATTAACAAATCCTACAATGTCAATTTTGAAATCAGGTCTATTTTCATAACCATAAGCATTAATAGCAAGTTCACTTGAGTTTGTTGATTGATCATATTTAAGCGTTGCTTCACCCGAGCGACCTGTAAATTGATCAACAAAGTTAAGGAATTTATGGCTAAAGGTATTTTCGATTAATTCTGATAAGTCAATCTTATCAATACCTGATTTGAAGTCCATTATCTTGTCAGCAGCAGAGGCTAAAGAGTCAGAAATTTCTTTATAAACAAAGGTATTGCTACCCGTATTGCCCCATAATGTATCTTGACCACCGCCACCATACAGTATATCGTTACCGCCACCACCGACGAGAATATTATCAGCATCATTTCCATAGATAATATCATTACCAGAACCACCGATTGCATTTTCTATTGTAACACCTTGTGCAATAGAAACATTTTTCTGTAGTCCGCCAACATCAGAGAAATGACCTTCACGTAAATCAATAACTTGATCTTGATAATATCCTGAGAAGTCGAAAGTATCGTTACCACCGCTATCCCAAACAGAAAATATTAATTTATCGTTACTGCTTGTCGCAGTGTAATAATCAATACCTGTATTTGAATTAAAACCGTAAACATCATCACCTGTTCTGGTCGTTGTATTTGCACCATAAAGGTATTGCATTGCTGAAATATCATGAAGTAGAGGAGCTCCCGCATAAGCACCTTGGAAATGAGCACCCGTTTCATATTCATCCCAATAACTCATAACAGTATATTGGCGACTGTCTTCAGCGTAGTCAGATTTTAAATAACCAGGTACGTTTTCGCCTGCGTTATAATCTCCGGGGTGCATTAAACCAAGCGCATGGCCAATTTCATGAATAATCGTTAAACGACCATAATTACCTAATTCCGGGGTTGTATTGCCTGCATAATAATAATCACTAAACCAAGCTTGACCAGAAACATCACGTCCATAATAATCATAGGTGTTAGGTAAAGTGGCATAAGCTTGGAATTTACCATATGGATCAGTAATATTTCCAAAAGTAATATCTGATTTTACATTTGGTCCTACTTCTGTAAATTTAATATTGGCGATATCGGCCCATGCATCTAAAGATTGTCTTGCATTGTTCTTTTTGCGTTGAATTAAATCCATAGGGCTTTTTATCACCAAAATCATTAAACTTTTTACCAGTCCAAGTTGGGAATGAATATGTTACTTCTGCCGCTTGACCAATAACATATTTTCCATTCCATGTAGAATCTTCACGTGCAATATGTTTTCCAGCAGTATCATAATCAAAAGAAGGTAGCGTTTTAGCTGAAAAGTTATAGAAAATTCCACTCTTATCTAATAAATCAGAAACATTAGATAGTCCTACTGCTTTTTTTAATAAAAGAAGAACCCATAATATCCTCCGGATATAAAGTTTAGGTTAAGTTTATTTTCATGTTGAAAATATTTTAATTATCTGGCGAACGCCAGCGATAATAAAGATAGCTACT
>NZ_MIIZ01000950.1:0-1653 GCF_001743005.1 Shigella sp. FC1967
GGGGGGTAAACACCGTTCAGTTTATGTTGCTGAGCAACTCGCCGATTATTTCCGCTCTAGAGGGAAAAACGTACAATCACGCCACAGAACACTCGAAAAACGCAAATGACCCAATATCGACAAGTTGCGATTAAAAATCGACTCGGTATGCATGCAAGGCCTGCAATGAAGTTGTTTGATTTAGTAAAAACATTTCAATCAACCGTCATTTTGCGCAACAACGAAGGGGTTGAAGCGCAAGCGGATAGTGTGATTGCTATGCTGATGTTAGATTCAGAGCAAGGCAGTCAAATTGATATAGAAGTCAGTGGTAGTGATGAAAATGAAGCTATTGATGCTATTATCGCATTATTTGAATCAGGGTTTGATGAAGAATAATCGTAATAGAAAACAATAGATTAGCATTTCTTAACTAAATAACCCGAAAGAGACTGTGATCGTTGTCTCTTTCTTTTTTATACAGAACCGCCTATTATCTCTTATATGAGTTTAACAACACCCCCACCTCACCCGTGGGGGTGTTGTTTTGCATTGGAATAAATTGGAGTGTGGTATGACAAAGCCAACAATTATCATCAACGAACTTGATGCAGAACGTTTAGATTCATTACTTGAACAACCGGCATTTGCAGATAGCCCGATTGCTGAAGCATTGAATGAAGAATTAGATCGTGCTGACATTGTTACACCAGCTGATATCCCTGCTAATATTGTCACAATGAACAGCAAAGTCCGTTTTATGGACTTAAAAAACAATGAAGAACGTACTCGTACCTTAGTGTATCCCGCTTCATTAAAAGACAGCGCCACTGAACTTTCCGTTATGGCACCAATGGGTGCTGCGCTACTGGGTTTAGCAATTAATGATGAGATCAGTTGGAAGCTGCCAAATGGCCTTGAAACTAAGGTTAAAGTATTGGAAATTCTATATCAACCAGAAGCTGCTGGTGAATTACACCGTTAAGCATCGCTGAAGGTTCCCGTCTTACTTTTAGCGTCTCAAAATAAACGCGATATCTCAGCCCATTACGGGCTGAGATTAACGGTGATAATCAATGCCTAAAATTTACTCACCCGCAATACTCATTTCTGGTAATAACAACGATCCACACTGAACATTACTGCGCATCTCAATATCATCACCCATAGTAGCAATATTTGCCCACATCTCTTTTAAGTTACCCGCAATAGTCACTTCGCTTACAGGATATTGAATTTCACCGTTTTCAACCCAAAAACCACTCGCACCACGAGAGTAATCCCCCGTTACGGTACTGACCCCTTGTCCCATCAATTCGGTAACAACAAGGCCTGTTCCCATCTCTTTTAACAGCTCATCAAACGATAAACCTTGTCCTGGGATATACCAATTATGAATACCACCAGCATGACCATTACTTTTTAAACCCAGTTTTCTTGCTGAATACGTAGTTAGTAACCACTCTTGTAATATGCCATCTTTAATAATTTCAGCATTGGTTGTACGTACGCCTTCGCTATCAAACGGTGTTGACGCCAAACCTCTCATTAAGTGAGGGCGCTCTTGAATACTCAACCACTGAGGGAAAATTTGCTTACCTAAACTATCCAGTAAACAAGAAGATTCACGATAAATCATACTGCCACTGATTGCCGCAACTAAATGCCCAAAAA
>NZ_MIIZ01000951.1:0-1649 GCF_001743005.1 Shigella sp. FC1967
ACTATATAATATATATATACTATATAGGACAGATGGGACAGCGGGACAAACAAAAAATAGATAAATGTATTTATAAAAATACTATACTCTTCCCCTCCTCGGTCTAATCCCCCTAGCAAAATACTCTGGTAGTAAGTTTGGTAGTAAAAACAAAAACAATAAATACAAATAACATTATTTATCAAATGATTACATAGCCAATTCCAATTCCGCCAGCCCACCAAATTATCTTCTAAGGACGTCCAAAGAAGACTGAAAAGCCCGCTAACTCAATGAGTTGCGGGCTTTTTTTATGTCCTGCGCAGTCTGATGTCACCTAATTAAATCCAGTCATCTTAGGCACCTTGATAGGCACCTCGTTAACCTTTATCGTTTTTGAGGCGCCTAAATCAAAAATAGCAAGACAAACCAAACCGTTATCAGTAAAAGAGAACGACGTGGCAAAGCTAAAACAGTAGTTGTAAGATCGTGGGCTCAACCAAGCATTATGTTGCTGTACTGAATCATAAATCCGCATCAGGTTGCGCATTTGGTGATTTTTATATCGTGGCAAGAACTGGCGGAAACTGGCAACAACGCGATACGGGCACTTGTAGCCCGAATGCCTACGTTCAAAAAGGAACCATTAATAATGGTCAGTACTCTTCGGTCGATATTGGTGTTGGCGGGACGATTGTAGCCCGTTACCCCATTGGGTATTGGAGTATGCAAAAAGAGTTCTCAGGCAAGAACCGACCACGCTGGAAAGAAAAAGACCGTACTAAAGGTGGGTTGCAACCAATCAACAATAAATAATATTCTCGCTGCCATCAATGGCGGTAGCGAGAACGATAAAAGGTAACTGAAGATAACGTAATGAATAAGATAAAAAGCCTATTTGCGATAGGGCTATTGGTAGTGAGCACATTTAGCTTGGCTGAAGAGCAACAGTGTTATGCAAGTATCACACATACGAGCTCAAATTTTATTAACCAAGGTTACTGTAGCTACTCTTTACCCTCGATAATGGCGGTAACCATATGGTTCTAGACCACGCGGAGTTTGGTGCGCTTGAGATAACCTTGAGAATGAAAGATGGGCAAGGAAAAGCATTAGTGGATACGGTACTGGAAGTGGAACCTTTTGGCGACTCTAGTGCCACTTTTGCTAGATTGGAAATACCTTGTAAAGATGTTGCTGAGTTTGAAGTGGTTAAAGCGGTGGAAGATCAAAACGGGCGTAAGGTTGAGTTACCGCTATCGATTTTTCAGGCTAATAATCCAGAGCTGGCGAAAAATAATTTTTTTAGTTATTCACCAAAGAGACGTGTGGCAGATTAAATGATCTCCCATTTTTTTGATTAGTCGGCTTTGAGCAGGATGCGGACCTTATCATGTTTATCTATCGTGACGAGGTCTACATCAAGAACAGTGAGCACAAAGGAGGGGACAGAAATCATTCTGGATAAGTAGCGAAATGGACCTATCGGATTCGATGCACCAGCCCTTCAATGCTCAGCGGTCACGACTTGATAACTACAGTGACCTCAATCCGAAGAATATTAACTCTGTTAGCCAGGTTGCCCAGGCTTACTCAATTTCCTCTCTCAGATTGCTCTCATTACTTACTCTATATATTCCATCTAAAAACTTAAATATAATGGCATTTCA
>NZ_MIIZ01000952.1:0-1646 GCF_001743005.1 Shigella sp. FC1967
CCCCGTGCAGTGTAAACGAGCGGCTTGAAGTGCTTTCTCTAAAGCATCTGGGGTATGGGCATAATCGACAATAACTGTAGGGCGATTATCCGCACTAAAGACTTCCATGCGACCACAAACAGGGGTGAGTACAGATGAAGCATTAATCACAGCATTTAATGGGTATCCGAGTGCTAATAATGTGGCTAAAGCACATAAAAGATTACTAACATTAAAAGCCCCCATAAGTGGACTTTCAATTTCACCATCACCCCAGCTAGAACTAAAGTGAATCGTTGCACCCGCATCATGATAATGAATATGGGTTGTTTTAACGAATCGACCTTGCCAATTTTGTGGCAATTTATTTTCCATTGTCACAGCAACAGCATCAGGCAAACGTGATAACCATTTTTGACCAACGGTATCATCTGCATTAATGATTTTTTCCCCACTCTGATGGGTAGAAAATAGTAACCATTTTGCGTCTTCGTAGTTAGCCATATCACCGTGATAATCAAGATGATCACGACTCAAATTCGTAAAGACACTCGCCACAAAAGGCAATGCACTGACACGACCTTGAACTAAACCATGAGAAGAAACTTCCATCGCTGTCAATGTCGCGCCTTGATTTAATAATTGCTGTAACTCTAATTGAATATCAACGGCAGATCCTGTGGTGTTCATCGCAGGAACAACATGACCTAAAAGGCCGTTACCGACTGTTCCCATCACAGCACTTGTTTCACCTAAACCGTGTGCCCACTGTGCTAACAATTGTGTTGTTGTCGTTTTTCCGTTAGTCCCAGTAACACCAATCAGTTTCAGTTTTTCTGCAGGTTGATGATAAAAATGCCCCGCTAACTTTGACAACTCTGCATTGAGGTTATCAATATAAATCACAGGAATGCCGTGGCTTTCACGGATTTCACCATGCGTTGCAACATCTTGTGCTTCTGCTAATACTGCCGAAACACCTTGAGCAATTGCTTGAGGAATATAGCGTCTACCATCAGTTTCATGACCTTTAATGGCGATAAAAAGATCACCGCTCGCCGCTTTTCGGCTGTCGAGTGTCATGTCTTTGAGCATCAATGATGGTGCTTGTATCCCGAGTGCCCCTAATAGGTCACTTAAGTTAGGATCGGCCACTTGTATCCTCTTCTTTTTTAATCACAAATTCATTTTTATCGTCTGGCATCAATGCATCAGGTTCTACATTCATTGTTCGTAAAACCGCGCCCATGATTGTGCCAAACACCGGTGCAGATACTGCGCCTCCATAGTACTTACCTGCTTTAGGCTCATTGATTATCACAACCAATGCAAAGCGAGGACGACTTGCAGGTGCAACACCCGCTACATAAGAAATATACTGTTCAATATATTTACCGTCAGGCCCAACTTTTTTCGCCGTTCCTGTTTTAATCGCAACCCGATACCCTTTGATTGCCGCACTCACTCCCCCACCACCAGGTAATGCAACGCTTTCCATCATGTGTACGACGGTTTTCATCACCGGTTCAGGAAAGACTCGAGTTCCAGGTACAGGAGGGTCAACTTTCGTAATAGAAAGAGGTCGGTAAATACCAAAACTACCAATTGTTGCGTAGACACGCGCTAACTGTAACGGTGTTACCATTAGCCCATATCCGAATGAGAAG
>NZ_MIIZ01000953.1:0-1640 GCF_001743005.1 Shigella sp. FC1967
TTTTCGCCGTAGAGGAAGATTTCGGCCTTACCGGCACGAATAGCTTTCTCGATCTTCTCGATGCCAGGGGCACCGCCGTGGTCTTCCTGAATTAGCCGATCCGTTTCCTGTAGCAACACCGACATCGCCTTGAGGCTGGTGCCAGATGAATGATAGCGGACCTCTCCCTCTTCAAGAGCTACCCAGTCTACAGAGAAGAACCCAGGGTCAATTACAACGGTTTTTCCTCCCTGGATAATCTCCAGGAGGTCTTCATCTTTGGTTGAACTGACAACATCCATGTAAGCACCGGCAGGTTGAGGTACAACCACGACAGACTTAACCGCCACCGATCGTTTTGGCGTGATCTGGTGCTCGCCCTCAAGTCGAGCTTTCAACGCCTCTCTGCGCTCTACTTCCATGTACTGACTAACAGGCAGGCCAGTCACCAGCACATCAATCTCCTTCTGCTCGGACATCAGGAGTGCAGCGTAGAAAAGAGCCTTGTATGGATTGGTCGAAGGATAGTCGCCGTGAAGCTCACGCTCCCAACCTTGCAATCGGTCAGGCTCGACGCCTGCAACCCATTTCTCTCCATCAATCACAACCTGAATGCTGGACCCTGCACCGCCAGTTAACTGTTGTGGCATCAGTTCCAGTGGACCTGCCCCCACCGGCATAACGACTGTGCGAGCTTCCTCACCTTTATGCCCCATTGCCATTTTCAGGTTGGAGTAACCAATATCCAAACCCAGAACAAATTGACTCATGAAATCCTCCAAAGATTGCTTTTTGATTGCTTTTTGATTGCTTGCCGCGTGTTGGATAGAGAATAAGGCTAAAGGCGGGGACAAATGGCCTGTGTAATTGCCCAAAAGGGGCATTTAGATTGCTTTTCGGTGGTTTTTTGATCGTTGAACAAGGAAACCTATGGGAACGCTGCACGGATAGGTTCACATAAACAGACCTTACCCCTACATCGAGAACCGCTTTCCCTCCAGCACCGAGAGACGGCGGTAAAGAGGCAGTTGGAATCTTTGGTGCTATGTCCAATATATCTGGAATCTTTATTTATAGATTCACATTGAAAGAGGAGGTGAAAGAATAAGGGCGTCAAGATTCCAGATAGATAGAGGGAAATTTGACAAATTCCAAGGATGGGTTAGCCTAGAGACAGAACTAGATTCCAATAGTGGAATAATCAGTTTTAAATTCCAGATAGATAGTTATGTGGATAGGAATTGGATAGGAATTGGGAGGGTTTTGAGGTGAGTCCACCAACGGAGCGATGGCTAGATCTGCTAGATCCGAAGCTCGAAGAAGAACGATCCGAGATAACAGAGGATCTGCTAGAGGCAGAGGGACGTGAGTTTGTTGCAGAGGTACGGAGCAAACTGGATCACGCCTTAGCGGTTCTTGCTGTCGAGGCGCAGCAGGAAGCGGACATGTACTGGAACGCGCACAAATCGGCGCGTGAAGAAGCATCAGAGGACGAACAAGGGCGTGTCGGTACACGGGTTCGCATTCTAGGCGTATCACTCGTTGCAGAGTGGTATCGCAACAGATTTGTCGAACAGGTTCCCGGACAAAAGAAAAGGGTTCTATCGACACATATCAAGAAGGGTCGGGGTCATGCCTATAGCATGTCGCACTTCAAGAAA
>NZ_MIIZ01000954.1:0-15656 GCF_001743005.1 Shigella sp. FC1967
TTCTGCCTCTTTGATAGTATAAAAACCACTTGCAGCCCAAACCACGACAACCGCACCTAATGCAAGAGAAATCAAAAGATTTCCAGCATTGCCACGGGGACCGCCATTTTGGCCAGAAGAGGAGTTTCCACCTTTTTTTGCCGCCGAAACCACCAAGTTTTTTCACTCAGTTTACGGAACATATCATCGAGATCTGATGCTCCGCGATTCCGACCTCCTTGATTGCCGTTGGAGTTACCGTTGCCATCGCCATTATTATTGCCGCTGTTTCGGTTACCCCACGGGTCGCGGTCTTGTCCGTTGTTACCGGGCTGATTCCACGCCATGTTCTAGCTCCATTATTATGATTAGATTTATCAGGCTTAAGAGCCGATTTCGTCGCCAGCTCTCAGTTAATGTTCATTATTATGGCCGAATATCAGACCACGTAATCCAATAAATTTGTTCCTGCTTGCAAAGGCGGCGCCAGTCTACCATAGGCATACGTATGATTAGCCCAACTTTACCGTCTTTTTCAATCCATTCACGTTCTATTGACTGTAATTGATAAAAACGACTACGTAAGCGCCCTGTATTTTCTGGCGGTAAACGTAATTCAAAGTGTGCGATCTCACCTGAAAGACGTTCTGTCAACGCCTGATATAACAGCGGAATACCTTCGCCTGTTTGTGCCGAAACCCAAACCCTAACGGGTAAGTTTTCTTCATTTCGATCTATTCTTGGAGTAAAATCTTCAAAAAGATCAATTTTGTTCATAACATGCAGTGTTGGTATTTCTTGAGCATCAATCTCTTCTAATACACTTTCAACTGCATGAATATTTTCCTCAAAACGGCTATCTGCTGCATCAATAACATGAAGAAGCAAAGTTGCTTCTCGCGTTTCTTGCAAAGTAGCTTTAAAAGCAGCAACAAGATCATGAGGTAAATGTCGAATAAATCCAACAGTATCGGCTAATACAACAGTTCCCACATCATCAACTTGAATACGTCTGAGTGTTGGATCTAATGTTGCAAAGAGCTGATCTGCTGCATACACATCTGAACAGGTAATATGGTTAAATAAACTCGATTTTCCTGCATTTGTGTAACCAACAAGGGATAATGTCGGAATATCAGCTTTACTTCGCGCTTGTCGTCCTTGTTCACGCTGACGCTCAACCCTACCCAATCGCATTAAAATTTGACTAATTTTACCTCGGAGTAAGCGGCGGTCTGTTTCTAGCTGAGTTTCGCCTGGTCCTCGTAACCCAATCCCCCCTTTTTGTCTTTCAAGGTGAGTCCACCCTCTGACTAAACGGGTTGATAAGTGACGTAACTGGGCAAGTTCTACCTGTAGCTTTCCTTCATGGGTTCTTGCTCTTTGAGCAAAGATATCAAGGATAACTCCCGTGCGATCAACCACTCGGCATTCACAAAGTCTTTCCAGATTTCGTTCTTGTGCAGGTGTCAGTGCATGATTAAATAAAACAACATCTGCACCACTTGCTTTTACAGCTTCGGCAATTTCTTCTGCTTTACCTTCACCCACATAATATTTAGGATGAGGTGCTTTTCGATTGCCAGTAATAATCTGAACTGGTTTAACACCCGCAGATGTCACCAAAGATTCAAATTCTTGCAAATCATCAACGTCCTTTTCTTGAGAAAAGAAGACGTGCACTAAAACGGCTAATTCGCCACCTTCATAACGATCAAACAAAGGCGAAACCTCTTGGACTTTATAAAAACAGGAAAAAACATAGGTAAAGTCTCCCTACCTATGTTTTTCTTATATCAAGAATAATATTGGATTATTATTCTGCAACATCATCCTGCTGAGCAGTGCCACCATTGTAACCTGTACCCGTTTGGTTCGTGCCTGTGTTGCTATGATGAGAAACAGGACGCGAAGGTACCACGGTAGAGATAGCATGTTTGTATACCATCTGACTTACTGTGTTTTTCAGCAAAATAACAAATTGGTCAAAAGATTCGATCTGACCCTGCAATTTAATGCCGTTTACCAAATAGATAGAAACGGGAACCCTTTCACGACGTAATGCGTTCAGGAAAGGATCTTGCAAAGATTGCCCCTTAGCCATTCTATGTTTTCCTTATTTTGTTGTTTTATATTAGAACCCAATGGGTTCGAAAAATGAACTACTCAAAAATTGCGCTTTGGCAACTATCAATTTTACACAAACCTACCATCTATGCACTAACTACCTGCAAAACAGTGTCAAGAGATTGTTTTGGATCTTCACTATCAAGCCAGTGAATATCATTCCAACCTCTTAACCAAGTGATTTGTCGCTTCGCTAATTGCCGGGTAGCGCAGATCCCTCGATAAACCATCTCATCATAATCTATTTCGCCAGATAAATATGACCACATCTGGCGATAACCGACACAACGTACAGAAGGTAGATCTTCATGCAAATCGCCCCGTTCATATAATGATTTTACTTCATCTTCGAATCCACACGTTAACATCTGTTTAAAACGGGCTTCAATGCGTTGGTGAAGAACATTTCTATCTTTCGGAGCAATCGCAAATTGATAAACATCATAAGGCAAAGACTCGCCTGATATTTTGGTCAATTCCGTCATTGTCTTACCTGAAATCAAGTAAACTTCTAGCGCACGTGAAAGTCGTTGAGGATCATTAGGATGGATCCGTTGTGCTGCAACGGGATCAACTAATGCTAACTCTTTATGTATTGCCTCCCACCCCTGCTCTGCTGCTTTTTTTTCTATTTCAGCACGAACATCTGAATTAGCGCTAGGTAAAGGCGATAGACCTTCAAGTAACGCTTTAAAATATAGCATAGTCCCACCCACTAATAGTGGAATTCGTCCAGCTGCGGTAATTTCTTCCATTGCATTGAGTGCATCACGTCGAAAATCCGCAGCAGAATAGGGAAATGCAGGGTCTAGAATATCAATTAATCGATGTGGAGCAAGCGATTGCTCATTCGCATCTGGCTTTGCTGTACCGATATCCATACCACGATAGATAAGAGCTGAATCCACGCTAATAATATCTACAGGCAGTTTCTGTCTCAGTGCAATTGCTAATGCTGTTTTACCTGACGCTGTAGGTCCCATTAGAAAAATTGCTTTAGGTTTTATTTGCGTGTTCACATCGCTCATTATTTAATGCCACTACCACCGGTTGTAAATCAATTAATTGTAATAAGTTTTTTGCTGGCTGTCTGACATATTGAGGACAAAGTCTTTCAATATCAGCCAATAATCCTACGGCCTGAGCTTGCGACCATTGCACCTGCTCTGCCCCTAATTGTTTTGCTAGCCACTGCCCAAGCTGTTGCTCGGTACAAGATTGCTCTTCTGACAAATAGGCTAATAATGCCGTCAGTAACACAGGTAAATTTTGCTGACGCAAAGGTAACGACACCGCATGTATCGTTGCTTTACCGTGAGAAATTTCGATAATGATCCCAAAATGGCTGATTAGCGATTGAAACTGATTAAATACACTAATCTCCTCTTTACTCAATGCCAACTTTAAAGGCACGAGCAAAGGTTGTGGTTTCAATGTTTCATCTTTAGGCAGTAATTGCGCACATTTTAACAGAAAATCAGCTTCTTCCAATGATAACAACCCAAGACCTTGTGAAGATTCTATTAACGCATATTTGTGCTGATAAATTGCCAATACTCGCCCAAAAGTATAATCAGTTTGTCCATCTTTCGCATTGACGGAACGAGGCATCACCGAAATAGCATCTTCTTTGATATTATTAGTTGTATGAACGAGTTCGCCTAAATTCAATGGGGCACGCTCAGGAAATAGTGGTATTTTTTCTCTATCTTCTGATGTTGATACACTTTCTTGCATCATTTTTTGATAAAGCGCACCCTGTGTCCTTTGATAGCTTTCACCAAATTGACGGCGATCTCCAAATTGAGAGGCTTGTTTTTGATGTGAGTTATTGTTGTGCTCTCGTTCACTGTATTGATGTGATGGTGTATTTGGCTGAGTTTGAGTTACTGGTGCTTGATAAGGCTGAGAAAATACATTTTCACCTGCAACTTGACGATTTTCAGGGAAATTTAAAGCTATTTCGTGCTCTTCTTCATCATCCGAATCCAGAGATAAAGGCTCTTGCGTTGCTTGTCGTAAAACACTCAACACACCTTGATAGATAAAATCATGAACCAAACGAGATTCATGGAAGCGAACTTCATGTTTAGCTGGGTGGACATTAACATCAACTTGGTGAGGATCAACGCTTAAATATAAGATGTAAGAAGGTTGCTGCTCTCCTTGTAAATAACCTTCATAAGCTTGGCGAATAGCATGATTAATTAATCTATCACGCATCATTCGTCCATTCACATAGCAATACTGAATTTCACTACTTTGCACCGGTGATAAAGGGTGTTCTACCCAACCTTTTATTGCTAAATCACCATGTTCCCACGATAACAACATCGATTGATTAACAAAATTATTACCGCAAATTGCACTCAATCGGCGATTTTGCTGATTTTCATCTTTTACTGCACGGTATTGCCGAACGCGTTTACCGTTATGAGTCAGATTGATAGAAACATCAAAACGCGATAACGCAATGCGACGAACCACTTCATCAATATGTGCAAACTCTGTTTTTTCAGTACGCAAAAATTTACGTCTTGCTGGCGTGTTATAAAAGAGATCAAGCACTTCAACCGTACTTCCGACAGGATGAGCCGCAGGCTTAACAGCGACAGCCATATCTCTGCCTTCAGCATAAGCTTGCCATGCTTCTTCTTGATCTTGAGTACGTGATGTCAACGTTAAACGAGAAACTGAGCTAATGCTCGCTAACGCTTCACCACGAAAGCCCATACTCATTATGGCTTCGAGATCGTCCAGACTTGATATTTTGCTAGTTGCATGGCGAGCAAGTGCTAACTTCAAATCATCGCGATTGATACCACACCCATTATCACGAATACGAATAAGCTTCGCGCCGCCTTTATCGATATCAATATCAATCGAGGTCGCACCTGCGTCTAAACTATTTTCCAGCAACTCTTTAACAACAGAGGCCGGTCTTTCAACAACTTCCCCTGCGGCAATTTGGTTTGCAAGCTGAGGAGGTAATAAATTTATCGCCATGACCTTTATTCCATTTTACTCAATCAATTAGGCGCATTTTGTAAAGGGTGAGCCAGAAAATAATTTTTTAAACCTGCATGAATAGATGCCGCAAGTTTCTCTTGATAAGCGTCGGAAATGAGTAACTGCTCTTCTGACGCGTGACTGATAAAACCTGTTTCAACTAAAATGGAAGGAATATCAGGTGAACGTAAAACACCTAAACTCGCATGCTCTGGTGTTTTCTTATGTAATGAACCCACTTTCCTTAATTCAGACAATACAGCAACAGCAACGTCATAACCTACTCGCTGTGAATTACCGAACTGCAAATCGAGTACTGCTTGGCTTAAATAGGGATCTGCACCATCTAATGCATCACCTGCACCACCGAGTAATTCAGATTGTTTCTCACTTTGTTCGAGCCACTTACCTAATTCACTGTTTGCGCGACGATTAGAAAGCACCCAGACAGAAGCACCTCTTGCACTACGATTGGGGGCTGAGTCTGCATGAATAGACACTAACATATTCGCGCTCTGCTTACGGGCAACTTCAGAGCGCCCTGCAACTGAAATAAAATAATCACCACTGCGTGTTAGAACGGGTTTAAACATAGGATCGTTACGTAAGCGAGCTTCCAACTTCCTTGCCACACTTAGCGTTACGTCTTTTTCACGATTACCTTTCTGACCAATCGCTCCCGGATCTTGCCCACCATGCCCCGCATCTATCGCAATAATAATTTGGCGTGAACCGGCTTGTGGTTTTGACGATGTGGTTCGTGGTTTTACAATAGGCGCAACAGGGGTAACCTCGGGTGTTGATTGGGTAATTAAAGGGGCCATTTCCCGATTAGTATTTAAACTTGAATTTGATGTAGTGACGGTCGCACTTGGTGATAACGCAACAATACTGACGGTGGATTGGGTATTGCTATTTTGTCGACCATTCAGAGCCTTAATAGTAAGCACTAACTTATAGCCACCACTTGCATTCATCAAACGTTCAGTAACCACCACAGGCTGAGCAAGCTCAACAACCAAACTTTGGTATTGACTATCTTTTGATTGCGTTGAGCGAATTTTATGGGCTAACTGCCCATTACCTAATGCTGCCGGTAATCCCGTGATTTTTGTACTTTGTTTAAAATCCATCACTAAACGGTCAGGGTTTTTTAATGAGTAATATCGATAACTCGGCTTCCCATCACTAAACGTGAATGTGAGGGTTGTTGCTGAAATACCGTTTTCTGCTTTTACTTCTGTCACAGTAGCGGCTTGTGCTGCTTGCACAAAAAATAAAGACAAAACAACCAACAGAAAGGCAACAACATAACGCTGACTTTGACTCACAATGGTGATGAGACTCGACATAATCAATATTCCTTTATGCAGACTGAATACGGGATAAAACAGTATTCCCTCTTTGTGAAAGGGCAACAAAACGCGCTTTTCGACCTTCGTCTTCGTAGCTTAAATGAAGCTCTAAATCCGCGTTAGGTAAAAAGCCTTCGCCTTGCGATGGCCATTCAATAAGGCATAACGCGTCTTGCTCAAAATAGTCGCGTATTCCCATAAACTCTAGCTCTTCAGCAGAAGCTAAACGATAAAGATCAAAATGATAAACAGGATTTGGTGAAAGCATATAGGGTTCAACTAATGTATACGTTGGACTTTTTACATGCCCTTGATGACCAAGCGCTTGTAAAAAGCCTCGGCTAAAGGTTGTTTTTCCAGCGCCCAGATCGCCATATAAATAAATGATCAATCCGCTATGATTAGTCGCCATTGCAACAGTACGCCCGAGTTCAACTGTTGCGCTTCATCTTCTAATGTAACAACCCATTCTTTCATATTTATATAATCTATTGTTAAGTTATAACGGCTTAATAAAGAGAGATCGTTGGAGAACATCAAATACTAAGCTTTATATGTTTTCTTAAGGCAAATAGTTATCGAAATCACTATCAAATAACCATACCATAAATCTATTTATTGTGAGGATTTTTCCTACAGCCTCACTATGATACACTGCGCGCTCTTAGGACTCACCTCTTACCTATTGATTCGGTTTATTCATGTCATCACTCGATCTTAATCTTCTCGCTCAAAACATTAAATTATGGGGTTCTGAGCTAGGTTTTCAACAAACAGGGATATGTGATACTGACTTATCACTTGAAGAACCTCGCCTACAAGCCTGGTTAGATAAACAATATCATGGTGAAATGGCATGGATGGAAAAGTATGGAATGACTCGAGCCAGGCCTCATGAATTGGTGCCTGGGACATTACGTGTTATCAGTGTCAGAATGAATTATCTCCCTACGGATGCCGCATTTGCACGAACCTTAAATAATCCAGAACAAGGCTATATCAGCCGTTATGCGCTGGGTCGGGATTATCACAAAGTATTAAGGCAGCGTCTTAAAAAACTTGGCGAAAGAATTTCACAATATTGTCAGCAGTTTGAATATCAAGGAGTCGTCAATTTTCGTCCTTTTGTTGATTCAGCACCTATCATGGAACGTCCATTAGCCGTTAAAGCTGGGCTTGGCTGGGTTGGTAAACACTCACTTGTTATTAACAATCAAGCAGGCTCTTGGTTTTTCCTTGGTGAACTACTGATTGATTTACCATTACCGATAGATAGCCCTGTTGAAGAGCAATGCGGTAAATGTGTCGCCTGTATGACAACCTGCCCGACAGGTGCCATTGTTGAACCTTATACTATTGATGCTCGTCGCTGTATTTCTTATCTTACTATCGAACTTGAGGGAGCCATTCCTGAAGCGTTTCGCCCTCTGATGGGTAATCGTATTTATGGTTGTGATGATTGCCAGCTTATCTGTCCTTGGAATCGTTTTTCATCACTGACTGACGAAGAAGATTTCTCCCCAAGAAGTGCACTTCATACCCCAGAATTACTCAATCTCTTTCAATGGAGTGAAGATAAATTTTTGCGTATCACTGAAGGTTCGCCAATCCGTCGTATTGGCTATTTACGCTGGCTGAGAAATATTAGCGTGGCGCTAGGAAATGCACCTTACCAAGATAAAATTATACTTGCCTTGCAAAAAACGTTTTGGATTGAGTGATGTTTTAGATGAACATTTAAACTGGGCGATTGCACAACAGACAGCAAAGAGAAATGAAAAAGAAGTAAAAATACAGACTTCACAACAAAAACGTTTAGTAAGGGCGATAACTAAAGGCTTGCCTCGCGACGCTTAATTTTTTAACAGAATAAACGCATTACGAGTAATCATTAATTTCCTCTGTGAATAAAAATAAAAAATCCCTTGCCTATCAACTGAAAAAAAAAAAATTCAAGCGAACTAAGACTCAAAATTAAAAAAAATTAAAATAAACTTAGTTATCAATTAGATATAAAAACCAATCAATTTATTAAAGAGAATAATATTCTTAGCACCTAAGAATACGAACTTGTGGATAACTCTGTGCAGTAAAAAAATAAATAGTGTTTAGATGCGGTGATTATTAGCATCTTGCTGTGGATAAATCGATTTGGGAAGATTTTAAGAATAGTAGAATATATATCACTTTTTTTTTTACAGAAAAGTCAGAGAAACTCTTTTCCTTTTTCTAAAATACTATTCAATGCATGTTTAACAGAATAAAGGCCTAAATCCTAAAAAATGATCTTACCTCAAGTTTCCCTTCTAAATGAGGAAAGGCGCACATTCTAGTGCCGTCAAAATAGAAATGCAAGCAAAGATCAAAGATAGATCACAAAAAAAATAGCTTGATCTTACATGTAGTAATAATATTTTCTTTTTTGAACAATAATCCCGAACACGCTTTTTGTGCGCATTAAGTAAAATTACTTAATCTGCACCCTAAAACAGTGTAGTTGATATTAAAAAAAGTGAGAGAAAAAACTTAAAATTTCTTTATGGGGATTAAAAGTATGGGGATTAAAAGTGAGATTTGGTAAAACAGAGGAAAAAAACTTGGAGCGGGAAACGAGACTCGAACTCGCGACCCCAACCTTGGCAAGGTTGTGCTCTACCAACTGAGCTATTCCCGCGTCTTTCTTACACCCGTACAAACAAAATTCTTCATCGGTACGGGAAGCGCATTATACGAGAAAAATGCTTAACCGCAAGCCTTTATCAACAAAAAAAATACGTTTTTTTTGATTACATGCTGATAAAACCATCACAATGATGCAATATGAATCATTAATGCACGTTTTTTACTCTTTAATAAAAGTTTTACGATAATAAGCAAGCTCTGCAATCGATTCACGAATATCATCCAATGCCTGATGCGTATTCTTTTTCTTAAAGCCTTCTAAAATTTCAGGTTTCCAACGACGTGCTAATTCTTTTAATGTGCTTACATCAAGATAACGATAGTGAAAATATTGCTCTAACTCTGGCATATAACGGTATAGAAAACGTCGATCTTGCCCCACACTATTACCACAAATAGGTGATACACCTTTTGGTACCCATTTTTCTAGGAATTCAAGTGTCGCTTTTTGTGCTGAATTATCATCATATGAACTGACTTTTACGCGCTCAACTAAGCCACTAGCGGTATGGGTACGTGTATTCCATTCATCCATTAAACTTAATTGTTCATCAGATTGATGGACGGCAATTACTGGGCCTTCGGCTAAAATATTAAGTTGAGGATCTGTCACAATAGTGGCAATTTCGATGATACGGTCACATTCAGGATCTAGACCTGTCATTTCCAGATCTATCCAGATCAGATTGTTCTCGCTTTTTGACATAATATATCCTAGCTGTTTCTAAGTGTGAGACATGATATTTTAGCGTTTATCATAGCGCGTTTACTCAATAAGCACGACAGAAGAACATCTAACCGAAGAATACAAGTGAGGATCGGTGACAAAACGTAAATTATCTAAAGGCCAGCAACGCCGAGTACAAGAAAATCATAAAAAGCGTTTGCAGAGCAAAGAGAAAAAAAACCACGTTGAATTAGACGATACGCAATTAGGCGAGGCAACCGAAGGCTTAGTCATCAGCCGTTTTGGTCAACATGCAGATATCGAAGCTGCTGACGGCACAATTACACGATGCAATATTCGACGCACAATTTCATCACTGGTAACAGGTGATAAAGTTGTTTGGCGCCCTGCGCTACAAACACAAGAAAATGTCCGCGTAAATGGTATTGTTGAAGCCGTACACGAACGAACTTCAGTGCTTACTCGACCTGACTATTATGATGGTATTAAACCAATTGCCGCTAATATTGATCAAATTATTATCGTTTCGGCTATTTTGCCTGAACTTTCTTTAAATATTATCGACCGTTACCTTGTCGCATGTGAGACTTTAAACGTTGAACCTCTCATTGTGCTCAATAAAATCGATATGTTAGATGAAGAAAGCCGTAAGACGGTAAGTGAATGGATGCAAACGTATAAAGATATTGGGTATCGTGTCCTTGAAGTCTCTAGCTATACTAAAGAAGGGTTAGAAGCGCTGACTCAAGAACTTATTGGACGCATCTCTATTTTTGCTGGGCAATCCGGTGTCGGTAAATCAAGTTTACTTAATACGCTGTTACCCCCAATGGAAGAAAGCATTGTTGTTAATCAAGTCTCTGATAACTCGGGTTTAGGCCAACATACGACAACCGCATCACGCCTTTACCATTTCCCACAAGGCGGAGATGTGATTGACTCTCCGGGAGTACGTGAATTTGGTTTATGGCACTTAACGCCAGAGCAAGTAACAAAAGGTTTTATTGAATTCAGGCCGTATCTTGGTGGCTGCAAATTCCGTGATTGTAAGCACTTAGACGATCCGGGATGTTTAATCAGTGAAGCAGTAAGAAACAACGAAATCGCAGAAACACGATTTGAAAACTACCATCGAATTTTAGAAAGTATGAGTCAGGTGAAAGTTCGTAAGAATATTAATTTAGACTCTTAATAATTGATTCACTGACAACCCTATTAAGGGTGGGTACAATAGACCCCTTTTGTCTATTTTTATCGTTTAATCCCAGAGGTTGCCATTTTGGACAAGCTAAAAATTAAACTACAGTATTTATTGCCTAAATTATGGCTAACACAATTAGCAGGTTGGTTCGCAAATAAAAAAGCGGGCGCCATCACCCAGTTTGTTATCAAGACGTTTGCGAAAGCTTATAAAGTCGATATGAATGAAGCGAAAGACAGCCAATTCCAAGCTTATTCTACATTCAATGACTTTTTTATTCGTGCGTTAAAAGACGGTGCACGCCCTATCGTTGAAGGGAATGACAAACTTGCACTACCAGCTGATGGTGCAGTCAGTCAACTTGGTCTAATTCAAGATGATCAAATCTTGCAAGCCAAGGGACATCACTACACTCTTGAAGCATTACTTGCTGGTAATTTTATGTTGGCAGATAAGTTCCGTAATGGTCAGTTTATTACGACATATCTTTCACCTCGTGATTACCACCGTGTTCACATGCCTTGTGATGGCTTATTAAAAGAGATGATTTATGTTCCCGGCGATCTTTTCTCTGTTAATCCATTAACGGCAGCTAATGTTCCTAATTTATTTGCACGCAATGAACGTATTATCTGTCTCTTTGAAACTCAATTTGGCCCAATGATACAAATTCTGGTGGGTGCAACTATTGTGGGTAGTATTGAAACGGTTTGGTGTGGCATGGTAACACCACCTCGTGAAGGTATTATTAAACGTTGGACATATCCTCAAGCGGATAAAGCAGGAGCGATATTCTTGAAGAAAGGTGAAGAAATGGGCCGATTTAAGTTAGGCTCAACTGTCATCAACCTTTTCCCAGAAAATACCGTTCAATTGAATAAAGATCTTATGAATGGCTCCGTTACATTAATGGGGGAACAACTGGGTTCCATCATCAATGTCGCTGGTAATGACAATAATGCCATCAGTGAATAACTCGTAATTCGGAGTAACTTTGTGCGCCTGATAATCAGTCTTTTCCTCTCGCTCTTTTTGACACTTTCATTAAGTACATCCGCAATATCAGCAGATGTAGAGAAATTACGTCAAGATATTAAACAACTTGAAGGAAGCACCAATCCTCAAGATATTGAGACAGTTCAGGCGCTACAAGGCACGATCAATTGGATTAATGACGGTGAAAAAGCGCAAACAAACGCAGATAGCTATCAAAAAACCATTGATGATTACCCTCAAATTACGCAAGAGCTAAGAACGAAACTTCTTGAGGAAAGCCACGCTGTTCCTACTATCCCTGAAAAAATTAGCATCCCTGATTTAGAACAGAAAATTATTCAAGTCAGTAGCCAATTAATGGAACAAGCAAGGCTTCAACAACAAGAGCAAGATAAAAGCCGTGAAATTAGCGAATCTTTAAACTTATTGCCTCAACAACTTTCTGAAGCGCGCCGTTTACTTAGTGATGCAACAGCAAGACTCGCGACGGTCAGTGCATCAACAACACCGTTAACAGAAGCACAAAATAAGCTCACACAAGCAGAAGTCACCGCGCGTAAAGCCATGGTTAATGAGCTAGAAATGGCTCAACTTTCAGCGAATAACCGCCAAGAAATCGCTCGCCTTCGCTTAGAATTGTTTAAAAAACGCTATCAACGTCTTGATGTACAACTACAACAGTTACGCAGCTTATTAAATATAAAACGCCAAGAAGTAGCGGATCTCGCATTAGAAAAAACAGAGATGCTAGCAGAGAAAGGAGGCGAGCTTCCTGAGTTTCTGACAAAGCAGATCCAAACTAACCGTGAACTCTCTCAGATCCTGAATAAACAGACACAGGAAATGAGTCAGTTGTCAGAAAAGCAACGCATTACGACACAGCAAACACAACAAGTTCGTCAAACGCTCACCACGATTCGAGAACAAGCACAATGGTTAAGTGGCTCTACAGCATTAGGTGAAGCATTAAGAACACAACTAGCCCGCTTACCCGAAATGCCTCGCTCACAAGAACTTGATAGAGATATCATTCAGTTACGTGTCGAACGTTTAGGCTATGAGGATATGCTGGAAAACTTAAGTAAGATCCAGCCTCCAGAAACTGCCGATGGCTCTAAATTGCCTGAAGCTCAGCAATATATTTTTGATTCTCTTATCCAAGCACGACATGAATTACTGAATTCGCTACTATCTGGTTATGACTCTCAAATTCTTGAGTTAACAAAACTAAAAGTTGCGACAACGCAATTAGCGGATGCATTAAAAGAGACAAAAGACGCAACAAACCGTTATATGTTCTGGGTTGCCGATATTAGTCCTATCAAACTTAATTATCCGGTTTTATTAGTCAAAGATATCACTCGACTTCTTTCGCTAGATACCTTTTCACAATTAGGTCATGCAGCTGTCAGTATGCTTAAAAATCAGGATACATTCCTATTCCTGTTTATCACTTTATCGATTGTCGGTTTTAGCCTACGCACGCGAAAACATTACAACGCATTTCTTGAAAGAGTCAGCAATCGTATTGGTAAAGTCACACAAGATCACTTTTCTCTGACAATACGCACGGTCTTTTGGTCTATTTTAATTGCATTACCATTACCTCTGTTATGGTCTGCGGTGGGTTATGGTTTACAAAGTGTTGAATGGCGTTATCCAATGGCTGGCGCTATTGGATATGGGGTAACAGCCGCAGCACCTGTACTGTGGTTATTTATGATCAGCGCAACGTTTGCACGTCCTAACGGTCTCTTTATTGCTCAATTTAAATGGAAAGAGAGCCGTGTTAAAAAAGCAATGCGCTTTTACCAACTTTCTATTTTTGTCATCGTTCCACTGATGATGTCATTAATTACCTTTGAATATTATAGTGATAGAGAATTTGCGCCAACAGTCGGGCGCTTCTGTTTCTTACTACTCTGTATCGCCTTAAGTTTTATTACGTCTAGCCTTAAAAAAGCGCATGTCCCGCTTTATCTTGATAAACATGGATCTGGCGATAACCTCATCAACACCATTTTATGGTGGTTCTTACTTGTTGCTCCTGTTATTGCTGGTTTAGCCGCTGTCTTAGGTTATCTTTCTACATCGATTGTCTTACTCGGTCGTTTAGAAATGTCTGTCGCCATTTGGTTTGCGCTACTGATTATCTACCATATTATTCAGCGATGGATGCTTATTCAGCGCCGGAAATTAGCCTTTGAACGTGCTAAACAAAAGCGTGCAGAAATTCTCGCTCAACGTGCAAAAGGGGAAGATGAAAACACAATTATCGGAAGCAGTGGTGAGAGCACAGTCGGACTTGAAATTGAAGCTCAAGAAATAGACCTTGATGCGATTAGCGCGCAATCTATTGGTTTAGTTCGCTCTATTCTGACTATGATTGCATTAGTCTCGATGATCTTACTATGGTCTGAATTAAACACAGCGTTCTCTTTCGTCGACAATATCCGACTTTGGGACGTCACGTCATCGGTGAATGGCGTTAACACGGTGCAACCTATCACGATGGGCTCTATTTTAGTGGCGATCCTCGTCATCATTATTACAACCCAATTAGTTCGAAACCTTCCAGCTTTACTTGAGTTGGCTATTTTACAGCATCTTGATTTAACGCCAGGTACGGGTTACGCCATTACCACTATGACCAAATACACCATCACCTTAATTGGTAGTATTGTGGGCTTCTCTTTATTAGGGATCGAGTGGTCAAAATTACAATGGCTAGTCGCCGCAATGGGGGTCGGGTTAGGTTTTGGTTTACAAGAAATTTTTGCCAACATTATTTCAGGTTTGATGATCTTATTTGAAAAGCCAATCCGTATTGGCGATACCGTCACCATTCGTAATTTGACCGGAAACATTTCTAAGATCAACACACGGGCAACGACGTTAACCGACTGGGATAGAAAAGAAATTATCGTACCGAACAAGGCCTTTATTACAGAGCAATTTATTAACTGGTCTCTATCAGATTCCGTTACGCGTATCGTCATGACAATCCCCGCTCCCGCAGACTGCAATAGTGAGCAAGTGACCAATGTGTTATTAGAAGCCTCAAAACGCTCTACAATGATTTTAGAAAATCCCGCACCTGAAGTTTATCTCGTCGATTTACAGCAAGGAATTCAGATTTTTGAATTACGCGTTTATGCTGCAGAGATGGGACATAGAATGCCGGCAAGACACGAGATCCACCAAAATATTCTCTTAGCCTTTGCAGAGCACGGTATTCCATTACCATTCCCCCCCTTCCAAGCAAGAGTGGACATGATGGGCAATACAATTCGTAGCTCAATGCGAGCAACACCAAGAGAAGTGGGTGGATTATAAGTCCTACATCAATTAATTTGATAAAAAGCCATTATTTTCTCAAAAAAAACGAAAGATAATGGCTTTATTCTTTTTGCCTCATTCTTTTCATCCTTTTCTATGATGCTTTTTTCGCCTTATCCTATTTGTCTATTTCTCTCATAGCTCATTGATTGCACCAAATTAAATTCATATTTTCGTCCTAACCCCTTATTTCTAGAAAAAAAAAGAAGATTATTTTTTAATTTTTTGTTTAATAAAATTGATAAGTAATAACGAAAAGAAACTATCTATCACTTGATAG
>NZ_MIIZ01000955.1:0-1632 GCF_001743005.1 Shigella sp. FC1967
AATTATAAATTACGTGAGAAATTTGAATGGTATGTCGAGCAATATATTGATCATATTATTTTTATGATGTGGAAAGTAAGAGATGAATTTTCTAAAAATGATTACCTCGTCAGGATTTCTTTTTTTGATACATTAAATCCGTGGGTATTAAAAGATCTATTTAATCAAATATCTTCATTTTTTAATAATAAACAAAATAATTATAAATTACGTGAGAAATTTGAATGGTATGTCGAGCAATATATTGATCATATTATTTTTATGATGTGGAAAGTAAGAGATGAATTTTCTAAAAATAATGAGGTAAGACCGCAAGAACTACCAGAATATCAAAAGATATGGTTATTCCCTGAAAATAAAAAAATACGTAATGAAGAAAATGCGTGGCTATTAAAACTCATTAATGCTATTGCGCAGAAGTTTATTTATGACTACCAAAAGGTTGCAAATAAAGAGGCGATAACACTCGGTGATGGCGAATTAGAGCGCATTATCGCTATTATTCGTCAAAATAAGGATGAACTAAAATGAATCGCTTATTATTAATTCCACATATAAAAATTCATAATGCAAATGCATTATCGAGTCCTTTTACTATTGGTTTCCCTGCCATAACGGCTTGGTTAGGTTTCGCACATGCTTTACAACGAAAACTTAATCAGCAAGGATTTAACTCACTGAATTTTTATGCAACCGGTATTGTTAGTCATCAATGTGATTTGCAAACCTTTAAAGGCCCAGGCGATTTTGTTAACTCGATTGTTGGCACTGCTAATCCATTAGATAAAGAGGGTAAACGAACCGCTTTTATAGAAGAAGCACGTTGCCATTTAGAGGTTTCTTTAGTCATTGCTTATCATTCAGAAGATGAAAAAGAATTACGTCGCTTTGAACAAGACGCTTTTATAAAAACATTATCATCGCTCTTGCTAACCATGAAAATTGCAGGAGGCGATATATTAAAAGTTGAAGAGCCTGAAACATTTGTATTGAGTCAAGATGACCCCAATGAAGAGCATCAAATTTTGCGTCGTTTAATGCCAGGTTATGGATTACTTGAACGTAGAGATTTAATGAAATCAGCCATGGATGAAGGCAAAGATGCTCTTGATGCTTTACTGGATTTTTTGCTGGTTAGCCATCAGTGTGAAAAACAGGAAAATGGAGGTATTGAATGGAAAACACAGCGTAAAACATCAGGTTGGATTGTACCTATTGCCACGGGATTCCATGGTATTTCAGCATTAGCTAAAGCCAAAAATCAACGAGATCTCGACGTGCCTCATCGCTTTGCTGAGAGCGTTGTGACATTAGGTGAGTTTGTGATGGCTCATCGTCTTAATTCTATTTGGGATATGCTTTGGGCATATTCCTATGATCCTGAAAAAAAATCTTTATTTATGTCAACAAGATAATGAATATTCTATTTAATTTTAAAAGAGAGAAAAATCATGGCTAAAAAAAAATGATACTGTATCCGTTTTGGCATTTGAAAAAAAAAACTCGTTCCTTCTGATGGTTATTTTTATGGCACTTGTTGGGATAATAAAAAATGAATTTACACCTCTTAAATTACAAGAAAAATCAGTTAGAGGGACTATTTCAAACCGATTAAAACAGGCTATAAAAAAT
>NZ_MIIZ01000956.1:0-1620 GCF_001743005.1 Shigella sp. FC1967
CCCATTTAGGGCGCTTAGAGCGTTTTATTTGTCAACTTTCACATGTGAAAGAATTGACCAAACTATTTGGTCGTGTCCTCTTCAACTTCTGTCGCTTCTGCGGCCATCTTCATCTGCTTCTCGACCATGCGTTTTTGGGTGATGTAGCGGATAACCATCTCGACAGCGCTGTTCAATGCAAGGATTCGCATCGCTCTGGTGGATGCGACGTAGAGCAGGTTTATTTCATCGTCACGGGCCATTGGGTCGAGCTCTGGGTCCAGGACATCCGGAAAGTCGTCATAGAGCTGAACAAAGTCCCACTCCAACCCTTTGCACCGATGAGCTGTTGAGACCGTAATGTCAGCCCCAAACTCTTCTTTGACTGTATTGCGTCGTAGAGTGGTGAGTCGTTCAGGGATTTCATCGTAGCTGTTGATGATCTTGACAGCCCTCATCATCTCAGGGTCTTTGGTCGCCTTCGCTACTTCTTGATACTCGAAGTAGTCTTCATACTCATCAAGCAGTTTCTTATTCTTTACCCGGTCTGGCTCTGCCATCGAAAACCAGTACAAATCCTGGAGCTCATTGATCTGGTAAGCGTCGATTCCACCGACCCAGAAAACCTGCGCTCCGGATTCGGTCGCAGAGAGCGCCGTCTCTATAACCCCCATGACAGTTCGGTGAAGTATTGCGCGATGGCCCACATCACCTGGTAAAAACATGACTACCTGATCTGCTGGTCCCCGGCCAACAACAGGTCGTGTTTCACCTTTGAGTTCAAGAAGGGCGTTTGCCACCAGGGAAACGTTAGGGCCAAAGCGGAAGCTATGAGTGAGATAGAGTTGGTCGGCGTTCATGAGCTCTTTGCTATCAAGGGCGTTGTTTGCGCCTCTGAACCTATAGATCTGCTGGTGGCGATCTCCAACCAGGATTACCTTGCAGTTCTGCTGTAGGACGATGCTACTTGTTACGGGGTTAGCGTCTTGTGCCTCATCAAAAAGAATGGTGGTGTACCGGCGAGACAGATTCGGCATCCCGAGCTGATACTGTTTGAGGTAGCAGTCGTGTACGGTCGGGAACGGATCTTGAACGTTTGTCATCCGTTTCCATATGAGCTCAGCACCTTCGACCACCTGGATTTGGTATCTCTCCTGTTTGGACGTAAGCACTTTACCCGTATCGGCGCGAGCAAAATGCGTATAAAGAATCCGCATGTCTGCACTGCACATAAAGGCGTTGAGCGTATCGAGAATATCTTTGGCAAACGTCCAGTTCTTGGTATTCACCGCTTGGGCAATATCGGTGAGCCTTAGGTTGCCGGAGAGTTTGTGCTGGTAGCCCCGTCCTATAGTTGCGTAGGCAAGCTGGTGGGACGTTTTGCAGTCTACGTTTGCAGGAAACTTTTCTCTTGCCTCATCGCGGATAGCCCGGTTGTATGCCAAGTAGAGGATACGTGAATCGAGGTTGTTGTGGGCGTACTTCACCAGTGTCGTGGTTTTACCCGTTCCAGCGTAGGCCTTAACGACAAGGCGAGGCCCTTTGTACTGAGTGATCAGTGATTGTTCTGGTGTGTCAGGAGGAAGTTGTTTCATGATGCCCCCTACGACAAACACATCTGGAGAGTGATGCGCTTCTTTT
>NZ_MIIZ01000957.1:0-1617 GCF_001743005.1 Shigella sp. FC1967
CCCTTCATTATCTCACCCCCATTTTCAAAAGAATGGGATAATAATCAAGAAGATAAAGACTAAGAGATATCTATTATAGTCAGATTTTTATTAAAATATGCAAATAATAAGAAAAATGATATTTTATGAAAGTTAAAACAAAAAAATAAGCGATAAATTAAAATTTATCGCTTATTATATAAAATGAGAATGGCGTTTAGATATATTTAATACCCGCTCTTCATATCTACCACTCCAAAAGGTGCTTCACCTTTTTCAATTCGCTGGATATTTTCAACAATCGTATCCATTGCAATAGTAGGAATGGTAAACGCAGCAATATGTGGGGTAATAGAAACACGAGGATGTGTCCAAAATGGGTGCATTCCCGCTAAAGGTTCTTGAGCAAAAACATCCAAGGTCGCATCAGCTATATGCCCTTGATCAATTGCCTCTAATAAGTCCTGATCGACTAAATGTGCGCCGCGCGCCAAATTAATTAAATAAGAAGAAGGTTTAAGTTGCTCAAAGAGTGAGAAATTCAAAATACCATGCGTTTCTGGTGTATAAGGTAATAAGTTAATCAGTAAATTACACTCTTTGAGGAAATCGCTGAGTTGCTCTTTACCATAAAAACTTTCAACATTGTTAATTTGTTTTTCACTGCGACTCCAGCAACGAACTTTAAATCCAAGCTCGGCGAGTTTAGTCGCAACACTCCCACCTAAAGCACCGGCACCTAAAACACCAATCACAAAATTATCATAAGTATGCGCTGGAAGTTGTTTCCATAAACGTTGCGATTGTTGACGCTTATAATCATCCATTCGACGAAAATAATACATTACTTTAGCAATCGCATATTCTTGCATTTGAAGTCCCATTCCCGTGTCTTCCAAACGCATAACAGGGACACCGGTTGGTAATGTGCCGGGCTTTTGTTGTTCTTGCTTTAAAATAGCATCAACACCAGCCCCTAATGCAAAAATACCTTTAAGGTGATTACGACTTGCAAGCATTTCATAAGGAGGAAGCCAAACCATGGCGTAATCTGCAGGTTGATTATCGCCGGGTTCCCAAATGCGTATATTGGCATTTGGCAAACGCGCCTTCATACCATTGATCCATGTTTCTGCGTCAAAAAAAAGGATGATAATAAATAATATTCATTTTGCCTTCCTCCAGCATTTTTATCATAGGGTGCGAGGGTTACGTTCTGATTTCAAGTCTCTTTAAATAAGTTGTTAATAAAAATGTTGAGAATGTTAACCAGTTAACGAAATTTTTTAATTCTCATTTCAATGCAACCATTCATTGCTATTGCTTTATTGCATAATTTGCCTAGCTTTTGTGCATATTGTTTTTTATTTGACTGCTTGAGTCAAAAGTTAAAGGAAAAATGCATTTAGCTGTTGACGCCTATGATCCTTTTCCATATAGTAGCGCCCCGTTGAGAGATGTTAAGTACATATCCAACAACAATACGGTGAGATGTCCGAGAGGCTGAAGGAGCACGCCTGGAAAGTGTGTATACGGCAACGTATCGAGGGTTCGAATCCCTCTCTCACCGCCATATTCTAAGAGAGAGCCTAGCTAAATAGCTAGGCTTTTTCTTTTTAGTATTTCTAAAATAGACCT
>NZ_MIIZ01000958.1:0-1606 GCF_001743005.1 Shigella sp. FC1967
TTCTAACTTATTCAATTCGCTCTATTTATTTTATCCACCATGTACCTTTCTTTTTATTACTATAATCCGCTTTAGTTTTTAATTTCTCTATTTAATTACTGAACTCACTTAGTTGTTTTTCTTTTTTATGAGTTTCTTCTCAAAATTTATTGTATGTAACAAGAGATCTTTTTCTTTTTTATAAAGCATCGTCTAAAAGATGGCATAAAAGTATTTCTTTAACTAAATGATAATATCATGATATTTAAAGAATGATTGAAGGCAAGGATGTCTGAGAATGATTTTATTTGAATCGAATTGATGGTTTTTTTTAAGTTAGAGGTATTATCAATAAAACGGAAGTGTTTTCATTCAGCTTATTTCAAAACTTTATTTCACAAATTAACTTTAGATAGTATTGCTTTAGCAATGATATTAGGCTGTTTACCGTTATTAGTTCAACATACACTTTTTAGTCAGACTATTTATTCTATTACTATTTTTGTTGCATTATTTTTATTATTTTTTCCTTTTCGTTCATTACGATTTTTCTCTATCTTTCTGTTTTTCTGGGTTTATTCAAATATGGCTGCATCATCCTTAATGACGAGAACGGAGCAGTTTGCCGATAATATAGTAATATTTGAAACCAAAATTATGGAATATCGCCAATTAACAGAGGGTAATATTATTATCAAAATACCCATTACCAAAAAAAACGCGCTTCTCATCATCTGTTTATGCTAACGTGTATTGGCGAAATCCCCCTAAAAATATAGCAGTAGGGCAATATTGGAAATTTAAAATTCAATTCAGAGCAGTACATAGCTATTTAAATGAAGGTGGGTTTGATAGTCAAAAGTATGCTGTTTCTATGAAAGAAACGTTAACAGGTAAAGTGATGACGGCCCAGTTTATCCGAGATGATACATCACTGCGTACTCAATTTATTCAAACCCTTTCAACTTATTGGCAAACTGCAGAAAATAAAGGCGAAATTATTGCTTTAGTCTTAGGTAATAAGCGATATATTGAACCTGAGAAGAAAGATCTCTATATCAAAACAGGAGTTGCACATTTAATTGTGATATCGGGGTTGCATATAGGTTTAGCTGCTTGTGCTGGCTGGATCATTGCAAGAAGTATTCAATTTATATTTCCTATCAGATGGATTAATCCACAGTTTCCATTAGTCATAGCTTGGCTATGTGGGGTTTTCTATGCTGCGTTATCAGGTTGGGGAATACCAGCAACAAGAGCTGTTATTGGATTAACCGTTTGGGTGATTTTACATTGGGCAAACCGATTATTTTTACCTTGGCAATGGGTACTTTGGAGCGCCGCACTCATTCTTATTATTGAACCTCTTTCTATCCTTTCAGCCAGTTTCTGGCTTTCCTTTTCTGCTGTATTTGCCATTATTTTTTGGTATTGGATGTATCCATTAAAAACTAAATATAATTATCAAAAACGGTGGTTTATTTTACGATTGGTACATTTACAATTTGGTTTATTAATTATTTTGTTACCATTTCAATTATATTTATTTAATGGTGCTAATTTTTTTTAGTTTTATCGTTAATTTGTGGGCAGTTCCTGTTATTTCTTTTATTACCGTACCGTTAAT
>NZ_MIIZ01000959.1:0-1588 GCF_001743005.1 Shigella sp. FC1967
AAACAATAAGATACCTAATTCATTGATTAAAGAATTACTCTCAGGGAAAATTAAATCTAAAGAAGATATGGAAAAGTTAATTGAAAAAAAACTTTCCATTTATGAAACTCCCTACTGATATTTCAAAAACGCCATTGGATGAATTAAAATGGGGGTATATGAAAAATTATCCACTTTTCTTTTGATGATGTTTTTAAGTATATGCCTGACATTTCCTATGAGCGATGATAAGTTAAGTAAAATTACGACACATCGCGATGAATTAAAAGCATTAATAAATAAAAAAGAAAATAAGTCAGTCAAAGGAAAACTGGAAGAAATAAGAGAAACATATAGAACATTGACAGTTTCACAAAGTGCTTTAGAGCTTGAAATAATGTCTGACTCATTATCGGGAATGGCATTACTCACTTTTTTTATTGGCTAAAACACGAGAACTTACATTAAAGGTGATGTTACAACGAACTGAAAATGAGCAAAAACTTTTTGAAGAAATGCAGGAAGTGACGGAAAAATCACTAAAAGATAAAATTAAAGATCAAAAAGCTCAACTTAAAAAACAAGAAGAAATTCAATATTGGGCAGGCATAGGCTTAAAAATTTTAAGTGGATTACTCGCATTTGTTGCAGGTGTTGCTTCTATTTTTACGGCGGGTGCTTCGATGGTATTAATGGCTGTTGCTATAACATTATTTGTGGCTGATGTTGCCTTAACTGTGGCTGATGAAGTGGTTCAAGCTACCACAGGTAAATCATTTATGGATGAAGTTATGGCTCCCATTTCTGAATCCATTATGAAAGCAATAGATAAGATTGTTGATTTTCTTGCTGATGCCATTAATAGCACTATTGATGGATTAAAAGCATTTGGTATAGATAAGAAAGCCATTGAAGAAATGAAAAGTGCTATTCAAGAAAAACTAAAAATGGCACTACAAATTATAATTGCGATTGTTTTATTCGCTGCTGCAATGGCATTAAGTTTTGTTATTGGTCCTATAATGAAAGGCATTACGGATGTTGCAAATAAAATATTTAATCAACAAATGAGAAATACATTAAAAAGAGTATTACACGATACCCTTGAAGCTGTATTAGGCAAAATGATTAAAGAAATTATTATACAAGCAGTCGAAGAAGCCATGGAAAAAATTAATAAGCAATTGGCTAAGGATATTTCCAAAAAAAGCGTCGATTATGCTAAATCGTACTGTCGTTGTATCTAAATTAGTAAATTCAACGGCAACAAATGCAGTTAATATTTATAGTACTGTCATTTTCAGCTAATATTTTTGCAATCGGTGGCGGATAGTAAAAAAATTAGATGCTATATTAAATTTAATTCAAAAATTGATGGATAAGATAATGGAAAGCTATCATGAAAATATTGATGCTATAACCGAGATTTTAAAAAAGATGAGTGAAGGATCATCTATAAGTAATAAAGTCAAATCAGATATGATAAAGAGTATGTCTTTTTAATACAGACTTAAATTTAATTCAAAAATTGATGGATAAGATAATGGAAAGCTATCATGAAAATATTGATGCTATAACCGAGATTTTAAAAAAGATGAGTGAAGGATCA
>NZ_MIIZ01000960.1:0-1572 GCF_001743005.1 Shigella sp. FC1967
AGCATGTACTTGCTCGGCCAGACCGAAGAAACCGTGGAATCTGTTAAACGTAGCGGTCGTCTGACCCTTTCAGAGGGCGGGTTCCACACCCTCAAAACGGTACACACCATCCAGGGCGTGTACTCAGAAATCTTTATCAAATCGAAGAGTGGTATGGGCGTCGGACGCTTGATAGTGGGCGACTTCCAGAAGCTGCTTTATTCGACCGATCCGGTGGACGTTAACGCCATCGACCAGTTTGTGAAACAAGGCATGAGCATCCCTGAGGCAATCAAGGCCGTGATGCGAAGCCGTCAGCAGGCTGCATAACCAGGGAGACAGCAATGGACATTAAATCAATCGCAATCGCCGCCATTCTCGGTGCCGCTGGTGGCTTCGGCGGTAGCTACTACGTGATGAGCGAACAAACGGCAAGCATCCATCAGCGTTTGAATCAAACCCCGCCAGTGGTCGTGGTTGACTTCGCTAAAGTGGCGTCGGCGTATCCCGCTGGTGCCTCTCAGGCGGAAGTCGAAAGGCTGATGGTCAAGACCAATGACGCAATTTTGAAGTTGAAAGACGCAGGTTATTTGGTCCTTGACGCAAGTGCTGTCGTCGGGGCTCCAAGTGACGTGTACCTCCCTGATGAGGTGCTGAAATGAAATTTCCACTCAAGAAGTATTTCGTCAAAAAGGAATCCTGGAAGCGCTTCGGGGTTAAAGCCGGTGTGACACTACTGGTTCTTTGGGCTGCTGGTGCGGCCTTTGCCAGCCGCTACCGTATTGGCATTGATCCACAACAGGAGAAGTGCCTGCCGGGTTACACCTTCTTCCTCATTGATCTGAACGACCAGACTCTGGAGAGGGGAGCTGTTTACGCCTTTCACGCCAAGAACATGCAGCCTTTCTACAAGGACGGGACTCGCATGGTCAAAATCCTCACCGGTATGCCGGGGGATAAAGTCGAGATCAACGATAAGTGGAAGATCACCGTCAATGGTGATGTCGTCGGAGAGGGGCTCCAGCTCGCAGGGAAACTACATCTGCCAGAGAGCCACTTTTACGGCAAGGCCACGCTGAAAGAGAACAACTACTGGTTTATGGGCAAAAGCCCATTCAGCTTCGACTCACGTTACTGGGGGACTGTGAAAAATGATCAGATCATTGGCCGCGCATATCCCCTGTTCTAAGAGCGTTCTGGTGGCGTTGATGTTCTCTGTGGCTGGCGGGGCATACGCTCAAGAGTCTCCGCTCACAGAGCAGGATAAGGCGCTTATTGAGCAAGGAAAGCAAATTGCCCAAAAGGCCCAGAAGATGGAAATGCCATCTCTGTTGCAAAACCAACACATGGACGAGGCTCAGGCCGAAGCCAAGGCATTTTTCAAGCAGCTCCAGTCAACTAACCCGACGCTAAAGGAAATGCACCGCAAGCAGGCCGAAAAGGGTATTTATACCGACCATCGGATACTGGTTTTCGCCTCGCTGTCTCTTGGCGATCAGGGGTTGGATGATGTCCTCACAGCGGTGTCAGGCCAGCCTGATGCTGTAATTGTGTTCCGTGGAATCCCGGAAGGAATGAACCTGGGGCAGGGGG
>NZ_MIIZ01000961.1:0-1569 GCF_001743005.1 Shigella sp. FC1967
AGTTTATTAATAAATATGTCTTTGTCAACTAAATTATTCTCATTATCATTTAGGTGATAGTTGATAAAAATTCAGATTAGTGAAAATGAGAAAACACATTATGGCTTTCTCATCTTTTTTTTACCAATCTCGTGTTGCAATTAATTCTTCTACATCAGCATCTTCAAAGCCATATTCATCAGCGATAACACCAAAATCTTCAGCGATACACTCTCTTGCTACTGTTTCAATTTCGCTATCTTCCTCATAAAATTCTTCAGCTAGTTCATTAAATTGATCCGTTGTTTCTTGTGTTAAAATATAAAGTTCTGCCAAATTTTTAGGTGAAGTTGCTTCTATTTTGACACAAAGCGATTTTAATAAATCTTGCCCTTTTTTTACAAGGTGTGTTGGATAATAATTATCATTGTCCATTTCTTTTAAAAAAGAATACTCGGCTAATACTTTATTTTTAATCATGAAGAACATCCTTATCTAAATATTTATCTTAAGGTTATTAAAGTGTACTTATTATCTTAATTATTGGAAAGTATATTACGTTTCTTAATTAAATGTCTCGCGTTTATTTCTATACATTTGTAGGATCCTGATCAGCAAACAAAAAACAGGTAATTAATTAAAAATGGCTAAAAAAATACAAAGTTATATTTCTTTTTTTGACTATTGCACTATTCTCTTTTTTGGCCATTAATAAATATTTAAAAAGCTCACCTTTGGCAACATGGTACTTCTATGGTAATAACGGGGGAATATATGACTGGTCATTACTACCCACCAGCAGAAGATGATGCAACAGATACGGTGATCTCCATTCCAGAAAAACCCACTAAAGAAGGTTTAACAATAACACATTGGGACACTTGTAATATTGAATTGAATATTGATAATAAAACGCTTTATATTTCTTATTTTACAAGCGGTCTTATTCAAGCCACATTATCAATAAAAACCACATCTTATGTTGCACTAACTGAGTTGTATTTTTATCAACCTGATGATATGCATTGGTCAATAAATCGGCTAGAGGATGGGACATACAAAGGTTGGATATGGGATAATGTTGCAAATCAACTTATTTCTGTTCGTTATCAAGAAGATAAAAAAAACAATCATTGACGGTACAAAATATACATTGATGCCAGAAAGTTATTGGCTCTTTCAACGTTGGGCTAATGGCGTTTTAGTGGAAGAATACGCTTTAGATGATTTACCAGCAAAAGATGGTTTTATTCCTGAGATAGATAAACAAAGGCTAACTCAAGCAAAAGCAGCGCTTCAAACTACGGTGAATGAATTAGTGATACCATTAAATTTTACCCTTTAACGTAATGCTGTGGGATAACTCACTTTGTAAGTAATAATATCATGTGAAATGCTCCCAGAGGGTTGGGAGCATTTCTGACACAGAACGATTTAATTTATATTAAATAATACCATCTAATTTCATGTAAGTTCCTTTTATTGAAAAATCCAATTCCTTTCAAGTAGCTAATTTTTGCTGTAAGAGTATAGATGAATAGTGTAAATAATTTAAATCTAATAAAAAATGTTGCACAACAGGGATATACT
>NZ_MIIZ01000962.1:0-1569 GCF_001743005.1 Shigella sp. FC1967
AGATTTTTCATTTAGATATATCTAAAGCTTGATCATTTAGATATATCGGATTATATTGCATGACATAAATTCGATATATCTAAAACAATGAGGGAATATTTATGATGATTCGAGCATTAAACTCACTTTATCAACAGCGTGCTGAAAATGGCGAACATAGTTGTCATGGACAAGGTCACGGAAAAAGGCGTTGCAGTGGTAAAGGTAAACATAATAGCCACCAAGAAAATCATAGCGAGCATTGCTGTCATGGTGAACACGGTCACGGGCATGAAGGGCGTGGTGAATGCTGTCATGGTGAACATGGTCACGGACATGAAGGACGTGGTGAATGCTGTCATGGTGAACATGGTCACGGACATGAAGGGCGTGGTGAATGCTGTCATGGTTCTGATGGACATAGAAAACAACGTGGTCGCGGATGTGGCGGCAGAGGTAAAGGTAGTCGTCAGTTAAAACGTATGTTTGATCATGGTGATTTACGCGTTTTATTACTTAGTATGATCTCGAAAAAACCAAGTCATGGTTATGAAATTATTAAAGAAATAGATGAGGCTTCTTCAGGATTATATGTACCTAGTCCTGGTGTTATCTATCCAACGCTAACACTACTTGAAGAGCAAGATCTATTAGTTGCTACGATTGCTGAAAAAGGTCGTAAAAACTACAGCATTACATCTGAAGGCACTGCATTTTTAGCAGAACATAAAGATATAGATGCCAATATTCAAAAAAAAACTGGCTTATGCAAGAGATTTATCTCAAAACGCAGGTGGTGTGTCTGAGGAAATTGAATCTGCTGTTGGTAAATTAAAAGCCGTGTTACGCCATAAATTAGTTTTAAAAGAGCTCTCTGTGGAAAGAGCAGGACGTATTGCTTCTATTCTTAATGAAGCAGTTGAGAAAATTGAAGCTATCAATGAGGCACTGATCTCAGAGGAAAGAGAAGATGAATAAAACAGATACTCAGCTACAAAATTCAAGAAGAAATAATGAAATAGACAAAGAAGAGTTGGAAAATAATCCAGCAGTAAAAGAACAAACTTGCCCTAAAATGCCTGTTTCTTACTTTCGTAGAGCGTTACGTAAACCTGGCAGAATATGATAATGATGGACGGAGGTTATATAATGACATGACCTCTGTCAGTCCTTCTCCTTTCCTTTCTAATCCAATCCATTCCCCGCCATATTTCATTTTTTTGATGGTCATTTTCGTCCTTTTTTCTTCGGTTATTGTACTCACATCAAAAAAATAACAAATGATTATGGAAATGTTCCATATTAGTGTTTATTTTATTTAGGCTAGTGAATCCATTATAAAATTTGAAAACTTAAACCAGAGATATGCTTAAAGTAACAATACATTAACTACCGTATCAAAATAATAAACGTCTGTAAGTACTTAAACGAGAATAAGTGCCTTAGTTCAAAACGTATCCTTACTTATGATGCTGGAAGTTAACCAGCAATAAATCATAGCAAGGTAATAAAAGTATCGGTTTATTTATTGTTAAGAATAGAAATAGTGATGCGAATAACTATTTGATATTTATAAGATATTATCGAATA
>NZ_MIIZ01000963.1:0-1568 GCF_001743005.1 Shigella sp. FC1967
GATAAAAAATATAATAGCAATATTTTGAATGTTGTAAATACTTTTGATACTATTTTATTAAATAATTTTTCCAAGGAAACAAAATGACAAAAGAGACGGTGACAACACAAGACTTGTTAAAAAGGATTAAGTGATTTTTTTTGCATCTTTAAAGATGATAGAACGGATAGTGATTATAAAAAAAAATATTAGAAGAGAACGGGGTTAGATAACTATTCACTAACAGAACTGCATGTGATCCATTGTATTGGTGAAGAGAGTATGAGAAATCTCACCACCATCAGTGAATATATGTCCATGACCCGAGGTGCAGTCTCAAAAATTTGTAGCCGATTACAAAAGAAAGGGGCGATTGAAAAAATAAAGTTAGTAGATAATCAAAAAGAAATATTTTTTATCTTAACAGAAGAGGGAGAACGTCTTTTTCATGCACATGAGGTGCTGCATCAACAATCCAAAGCAAAATGGTCTGCATTATTTGAGCAATATGACCAACAGGAAAAGCAGGTGATTAAACGTTTTTTTACTGATGTTGCGGATTGTTTTCGTCATTCGTGATAGATAAATTTGAAAAGAAAACCCCCATACCATGAGATACAGGGGGGAAATAATTATTTCTTATCTTCAGCGATGCGATTACGGATATTATCAGCACGCTCTTTTGATGGTGGGTGAGAATCAAACATACTTGAATCACCGCCACCTAATTTTGCAAGTTTTTCAAAACCAGTGACTAAGCCCGCAGTATTAACACCACGTTTTGTTAGCAAATCATAAGAGAAATTATCCGCTTCTGATTCTTGGTGTTGAGAGAACTGGGCGTTAATTAATTTTTGACCCATTTCTGCTAATTGAGAGCTGCTTAATTGTGCCGCTACACCACCAGCTGATGCTGCCGCTGTACGTGCAGCAACTGTTGCGTGAGCAACTTGGATTGCTTTACGCGTATGACCTAAGGCAACGTGACCCATTTCATGACCTAACACGCCTTCAACTTCGTTATCGGTCATCAGATCCATTAAGCCACTGTAAACACGCACACAGCCGTTAGCCATTGCCCATGCATTTACATCTTTGGTCATGTAAACTTTATAGTTTACTGGTGTGCCATTCACTTCATTACCTAACGCTTTAGCAATATTATTTAAACGTTTAGTGTAGGTACTATTTGCAGGCGCAACTTTATTTTGCGCATCCATCTCTTTACAAGCATCATTTGTTAGCGCTTTGATATCGTCATCGCTTAATGTCGCTGCTTGGAAAAGTTGGGTTCCTGATTTTGTCAGCATATCGGTATTAAGGTTTTTACAACCAGAAAGTAGTGCCGCTGATACCATCACCGTAGCAAGTAATTTTATTTTCATTTTTTAATTAAGTCCTTTTCTGCTTGGCAGTTTATATAATTGCGAATTAAATTCGAGCAGAAGAATAGCAGTGCTTATCTATTGGTGCAATATAAGCATTTTTATAGCGCAGACGGCACCGACTAAGGCGCTCACCCAAATCGCTTTCACCATATAGTTATATTCAAAGGGCTGTAGGAGTATATCTAGCATGGCTAATCTCCT
>NZ_MIIZ01000964.1:0-1563 GCF_001743005.1 Shigella sp. FC1967
CCCCTCAGCAGAGGTTATGCGGCCAACCGCGTCATAACCGAGCGACTGATTGGCTGATGAGCTGAGGTTGTCGTCTATGGCTGAGATCAACGAGTCTGGCGTGTACCGATAGACCAGCGAATGCACTCTAGTAGCGTCGATGCCGGTGACTCGGTAATTGAGATCCAAAGAGCGACTTTCTGAAATGCCGTTCCCTCTGACCATACTGGTGACGGGGCCAAAGGGCGCTCGCTTGATCTGGCTTACCAGGCTTGTTGTTGTGCCTGCTTGTGTAGTTGCCACCTCGATGACGTCACCGGCTAAATCACGGGTGTAGGAAACCTCACGGCCACTGGGATACGTGATCTTCGTGATGAGGCCTGCACCATCGTACTGGTACTGGGTAGTAAGACTCTGCCCGTGGGTTTCCCAGGTCTCGTAAGCCAGCCATCCTTCGGGTGTGTAGCCAAACCTCCGGACACCGTTGCCATCATCGACTGAGGTCAAGCGGCCCATGCCGTATGGAGAGGTTGCTTCGTCGTACCCGTACAGAATTGGCGATTCGCCAGCGACATCGGTGGAGGTTTCGATGATCCGGTTCAGCGCGTCATAGCTGTAGCTTGTGGTTTGTCCCTTGGCCGTCTTGCGCGTTGCCACGTTACCGGCTTCGTCATAGGTAATGTCGGTGGTGCCGGTGTCCGGGCTCCGGACCTGAGTCACTTCGCCAAAGCCGTTGTAGCTGTAGTAGGTCAGGCGCGAACGAGGGTCTGAGACGCGGTAAACATCGCCGGTATCCTTGTAGAGTACCTGCGTGACCTTCCCGAGTGGATCGGTCGTTTGTGTCCGGTGATGGAAGCCGTCGTACTTGTAGGAGTGTGTGTTACCAGAGGGGCTGGTCTCCTGTATCAGGTTTGCCACAACATCGTAGGAAAACGATGACTGATTGCTATAGGCGTCGGAGACACTGGAGAGCCAGCCGATTTCGTTGAAGATCCGGTGCTCTATCCAACGGGTCTGACCCAGCGCATCGAGCAGGCGCTCTTCTACTGGATTCCCGAGGTCATTGAGCTCAAGCTCACGCCGGTTGCCCTGTGCATCTGTTTCCGCCACCAGCCGGTGTGCAGCGTCGTACTCATAGCTGACGGTTGCACCATTTGGCTTGGTCAGCGAGCTCAGGAGGCCCACAGCATCATAGTTGTAGACCGTGGTGCCTTCTGGTCCAGTGGAGCTGACAAGTCTTCCTCTGGCGTCATAGGTGAGGGTTTGGGTTACACCGTTGACACCCTGAATGGTCCGGGCGCGACCGTTCGCGTCGTAGTCACCAAACTTCGTCACCTGCCCCAGCGCGTTCGTTGTGCGGATCAGGTTGCCCTGGTCATCGTAGTCAAATGTCGTCACATCGCTGACGTCGGTGCGTGGACCATCAACCGAGGCCAGCAGGCTCGGCTTTCCTGTACCAACGGGGGCATAGGTGTAGTTCCATGTCCGGGAAGCGCCCGAGCTGCGATCTGTGACCTTGCGGCTTATCACCCGGAGATGAGTGTCGTAGGTAAGCTCAGTGATCCTGGTTGGTTCTGTGATTTT
>NZ_MIIZ01000965.1:0-15627 GCF_001743005.1 Shigella sp. FC1967
TTACCTCGCTCTGTAACCTCGCCAAAAAAATTCTTCATTGGTAGTAAATTACTGTCTTCTGCTGGTAAATATGTAAAAGATTTTGGTGATAATGCATTTATTATTAGTGATGAATTTTTTTTAGAAAAAGTAACTAAAGAAGCCGTTCCTTCTCTAAAAGAAAATGGCATTGTTTCACTGATTGAAAAATTTAATTACGAATGTACAGAAGCAGAAGTTAATCGCCTAGGCAAAATTGCCGTTGAAAATAAAGCGAACGTTATTATTGGTATTGGGGGCGGTAAGACATTAGATGTGTCTAAAGCGGTTGCTTATTATCAACACATTCCTGTTATTTTATTCCCAACTATCGCTTCAACTGACGCACCTTGTACTGCCTTATCTGTGTTATACAAAGAAAATGGTGAGTTTGATAAATACTTATTCTTACCACAAAACCCAGATGTTGTTATTGCAGACACCGCTATTATTGCATCAGCCCCACAACGCTTTTTCTCAGCAGGTGTTGGTGATGCTCTAGCAACTTACTTTGAAGCACGTGCTTGCTATCAAGCCGACGGCTTAAATTTAGTCAATCAACGTCCATCACGTACTGGTCTTGGTTTAGCACAACTTTGTTTTGAAATGTTAAGTGAAAACATTGATAAAGCAATGGATGCTATTCGCCATAAAATTACCACTCCTGCATTGGAGCAAACTATTGAAGCAACAATCTACCTGAGTGGTGTTGGTGCTGAAGCCGGTGGTTTAGCGGCTGCTCACGCAGTAAATAATGGTATGTCTGCTGTTGAGTCTTTACACCGTGTTCAACATGGCGAAAAAGTGGTATTCGGCTTATTAACTCAATTAGTGTTAGAAAATGCACCACAAGAAGAAATTGATGAAGTGATCCGTATTATTAAAGCGGCAGAATTACCACTGACACTTGAAGATATGGGCATGAAAGAGTTTATTGAAAGCGAATGGCGTACTGTTGCTAAGATCGCCTGTGCTGAAGGCGACACTATGGGCAATATGCCAATGAGCGTGACTGAAGAAGATGTTTATAACGCCATGGTTGCAGCGAACGCGTTAGCTCATCGTTATAAATAATTACTTAGTTTGGTAAATGATGATCTTAAAACCCCAAATTAATTTTGGGGTTTTTCTTTAATCTAATGTTGGATTCATTTGGGCAAGGTCGAACGGTGTTATCTGATAAACATAGTAGTTCAACCAATTTGCAAATAATAAATGTCCATGACTACGCCAAGAAGCGATAGGTTTTTTACTCGGATCATTATTAGGAAAATAGTTTTCTGGTAATTGAGGATCTAGCCCAGCTTTAACATCACGATGGTATTCATCTGCTAGTGTATTGGGATCGTATTCTGGGTGTCCCGTTGCAAAAACAACTCTTTTATCTTTTGATGCAAATAAATAAGCCCCCGCTTCTTCTGAAGTTGCAAGGATCTCCAAATCAGTATTATCTTGAATAAAGTTGATAGGGAAACCCGCATAACGAGAATGTGGAGCAAAGAATGTCTCATCAAATCCGCGTGTTAACAGTGAGAATGGGGAGCAAGTGTTATGACTATATACGCCTGAAATTTTTTGTTCTAGCGTGTATTTAGGCAGGTCGTATAAGATATTCAATCCAGCTTGAGCTGCCCAACAAATAAAGAGTGTAGAAGTAACATGCTCTTTAGCCCATGTAATGACTTCTTTTATTTCATCCCAATAAGCCACATCTTCAAATTCAACTAGTCCTAATGGTGCGCCTGTGACAATAAGTCCATCGAAATTTTGCTCTTTAATTTGGTCAAAATCGCAATAAAAAGTATCTAGATGCTCTACTGGAGTATTTTTGGGAATACGAGAGTCAATACGCAATAATTGAATATCAATTTGAAGAGGGCTGTTCGAAAGTAATCGCAGAAATTGATTTTCTGTCTCTATTTTCTTTGGCATTAAATTAAGGATAAGCACTTTTAATGGACGAATATCTTGAATACTCGCTCTACTGGATGTCATGACAAAGACATTCTCTTTTTGTAAACAACTGACTGCGGGTAGCTCATCGGGTACTCTAATTGGCATTTCAATAACCTCTAAAAAACATCTAGACATCTAGAAGCCTAAATTTAGCTAATAACCTTTTGAATGTCGAGGTCTTCATGTTGTGTATGAAGAATATTCATATAAGAAAAAACTATATAGCCACAATCATCAGGAATTAACATTCCTTTTCTCTCTCTGTTGTCGATCTCTTCCAGATCCCTCGAGTTATTTTGAAATTCTGGTTTTTGTACAATAAAAAAACACCGATGTAATCACATTGTTAAAAATTATTTAAATAAAAATGGAATTCATTTTTGATTTTTGTAAAAACTGCATTAATCTTAATCAAGTGTTGTAAAAGCTTTTAGGGGAATGCAGAATGTCACAATCGTTAACCACAGAAGAATTAAATTTTACAAAATCTTTTAGCGAACAGGATAAAGAGATATTAAATCAAGATGTTAAATCTTTTTTAACTGATTTAGTCAATCATTTTTCAGATAGACGTCATGCTTTGTTAGCGGAAAGAGATAGCTGGAAACACAGAGTTGATAATGGTGAACTTCCTGATTTTATTTCGGAATCAGATTCCATTATAAAATCAGAGTGGAAAGTTAATCCTATACCTAAAGATCTTCAAGACCGTCGCGTTGAAATAACAGGACCCGTTGATCGCAAAATGGTTATCAATGCATTAAATGCCAATGTGAAAGTCTTTATGGCGGACTTTGAAGACTCTTTAGCGCCTACATGGGACAAAGTGATTGATGGTCAAATCAATTTGCGCGATGCCGTTAAAGGCACTATTTCTTATACCAATGAACAAGGCAAATGTTATCAACTCAAAGCGTCGCCTGCGGTATTGATTGCCAGAGTAAGAGGACTTCACCTTCCTGAGAAGCATGTACTATGGCAAGGGAAGCCTATTGCTGGAGGATTATTTGATTTTGCTTTGTATTTTTACCATAACCACCAAGCCTTATTAGAAAAAGGGAGTGGTCCTTATTTTTACATTCCTAAATTACAAACATGGCAAGAAGCTAAATGGTGGAGTGATGTTTTTCATTTCACTGAAAAACGTTTTGGTTTAGCAACAGGCACTATTAAAGCCACCGTATTAATTGAAACTTTACCTGCTGTTTTTCAAATGGAAGAAATTCTTTTTCATATGAAAGAGCATATTGTTGGGCTTAATTGTGGTCGTTGGGATTATATTTTTAGCTATATCAAGACATTAAAAAATTACCCA
This sequence comes from Shigella sp. FC1967, assembly GCF_001743005.1. NCBI lineage: Bacteria > Pseudomonadati > Pseudomonadota > Gammaproteobacteria > Enterobacterales > Enterobacteriaceae > Shigella > Shigella sp. FC1967. Next base: position 3,290 of record NZ_MIIZ01000965.1, read on the forward strand.
GATCGTGTATTACCTGATAGACAGGGGATCACGATGACTCAACCTTTCTTAAGTGCTTATTCGCGTTTACTGATCCAAACTTGCCATAAACGTGGTGCTTTTGCTATGGGTGGAATGTCGGCGTTTATTCCGAGTCGAGATCCAGAGCAAAACGGCATTATTTTGAAAAAAGTATTTGATGATAAAGAACTTGAAGCAACAAATGGCCATGATGGTACTTGGATTGCTCATCCTGGTCTTGCTGAAACTGTATTGTCTGCTTTTGATGCCGTATTGGGGGCACGTTCCAATCAACTTGATGTACAGCGTAATGAAAAAATAACAGCTGAAATGTTATTAGCACCTTGTGTAGGTGAGCGCACAGAAAAGGGTATGAGAGCGAATATTCGTGTTGCGGTGCAATATATCGAAGCATGGATTTCTGGTAATGGTTGTGTACCTTTCTACGGATTAATGGAAGATGCGGCAACAGCGGAAATATCTCGCACCTCTATTTGGCAATGGATCCGCCATCAAAAAACACTGTCTGATGGGCAAGTCGTCACTAAAGATCTCTTCCGTAAAATGCTGAAAGAAGAACTTGAAGTGATACACCAAGAAGTCGGTGATACTCGTTTTGAAGAAGGGCGTTTTAAAGAAGCGGCTTCTTTGATGGATAAGATCACAACCCAAGATGAATTAGTCGATTTTCTGACTTTACCGGGTTACCAACTTTTAAATTAAAAAATAGACGTCAAAACGTATTTATAAACTTCAAACATCATCACTACCGTATTTATAGGAGCTGTTTTTATGACTAGTCGATCAGAGCAAATCGCCCAATTAGAGAAAGAGTGGGAACAACCTCGCTGGAAAGGTATTACTCGTCCTTATAGTGCTGAAGATGTCATTAAATTAAGAGGTTCGGTTAACCCAGAACATACCTTAGCAAGACGTGGCGCTCAAAGGCTTTGGTCATCATTAAATGGAAAATCGAAGAAAGGTTATGTTAATGCATTAGGTGCTTTAACGGGGGGACAAGCGTTGCAACAAGCAAAAGCAGGGTTAGAAGCGGTGTATCTTTCAGGATGGCAAGTGGCTGCTGATGCTAACACTGCGGCAAGTATGTACCCTGATCAGTCACTATATCCAGTTGATTCTGTTCCTAATGTTGTTCAACGTATCAATAATACGTTTAGACGCGCTGATCAAATTCAATGGTCAAATGGTATTGGTCCTCAACATAAAGATTATATTGATTTTTTCCTTCCTATTGTGGCTGATGCGGAAGCGGGTTTTGGTGGCGTATTAAATGCCTTTGAATTAATGAAGGCAATGATTGAAGCTGGTGCAGCAGGTGTTCACTTTGAAGACCAGCTAGCGGCGGTGAAAAAATGTGGCCATATGGGAGGGAAAGTACTGGTTCCAACTCAAGAAGCTGTACAAAAGCTGGTGGCTGCACGTTTAGCCGCTGATGTATCTGATGTGCCTACATTACTTGTTGCGAGAACAGATGCCGATGCGGCCGATCTTTTAACGTCAGATTGTGATCCTTATGATAGCTCGTTCTTAACGGGAGAACGCACACCTGAAGGTTTCTTTTGTACACATGCGGGTATTGATCAAGCTATTAGTCGGGGGCTTGCTTATGCACCTTACGCTGATCTGGTGTGGTGTGAAACATCACTCCCTGATTTGAAAATGGCGGCTAAGTTTGCAGAAGCAATTCACGATAAATATCCTGGAAAAATGTTGGCTTATAACTGTTCGCCTTCCTTTAATTGGAAAAAGAACCTCGACGATCGCACGATCGCGCATTTCCAAGATGAGCTTTCCGCAATGGGATATAAATTCCAGTTTATCACTTTAGCGGGTATTCACAGCATGTGGTTCAACATGTTCGATCTGGCACATGATTATGCTAAGGGCGAAGGAATGAAACACTACGTTGAGAAGGTGCAAGAAAAAGAGTTTGCTGCACTTAATCAAGGCTATACCTTCTCATCGCATCAGCAAGAGGTGGGAACAGGGTATTTCGATAAAGTAACGACGATTATTCAAGGTGGCATATCTTCGGTAACGGCACTAACAGGCTCAACAGAAGAGCAGCAATTCTAAGATCCAAAAATATCATTATCTGTTTTTGTGGTGATAATTCAGGAGCAGGATGCTCCTCTTTTTCGTGAGGTTGTTAATGACGCTAGAAGATTTAATTGCTCAAACAATTTTACAAGGTTTTGATGCCCAATATGGTCGTTTCCTTGAGATAACATCAGGGGCACAATATCGTTTTGAGCAAGCGGATTGGCATGGTGTTCAAATCGCGATGAAAGAGCGCATCCGTTTATACGATAATCATGTTGGATTAGTGGTTGAGCAACTTAAATGTATTCGACATGATATTGATAAAGAGAGTTTTTTTCTACAAAAGGTGAAAGAGAACTATACACAATTATTGCCCAATTACCCTCGATTTGAGATCGCAGAGAGCTTTTTTAATTCTGTTTATTGTCGTCTGTTTTACCATCGTGAATTGAATACAAAAAACCTATTTGTTTTTTCATCACAACCTGCTTATCGTTTTACACAAGCACCTCGACCGTTATCAAAGCCGTTTGTTATTCAGAGTGATTTACCCACATTATTGCAAGACATTTTATCACGCTTACCTTTGAGGCTACCGTGGCAAAATAAACAACGTGACATTCACTCTATTTGTAATGTACTTACCGCTCAGTTCTCTTCTGAACAATTACAGAATGCAGTATTTCATATCGCAAATGAACTCTTTTATCGAAATAAAGCGGCTTGGTTGATTGGAAAAATAGTGATTAATAATCAATATATTCCATTCTTATTACCCATTCATAATGTTGAGCAGCAATTATTGATTGATACCTGCCTTATCTCGGCAGATGAAGCAAGTATTGTCTTTGGTTTTGCTCGTTCTTATTTTATGGTTTATGCCCCTTTTCCAGCAGCATTAGTCGCATGGCTAAGAGATATATTACCAAGCAAATCTATCGCTGAGCTTTATATGTCGATAGGGTGTCAAAAACACGGTAAAACAGAATACTATCGTGAATATCTTGCCTTTATGAATTTTTCATCAGAACAATTTATTGAAGCGCCTGGTGTAAAAGGGATGGTGATGTTGGTATTTACATTACCAACTTATGATCGCGTTTTTAAAGTGATCAAAGATAAGTTTGCGCCACAAAAAACGATCACCGCAGAGCGTGTAAAAGAGTGCTATCAATTGGTTAAAGAGCATGATCGTGTTGGTCGGATGGCGGATACTCAAGAATTTGAGAATTTTGTGATCGACAAAAAAAGAATTAGTCCTGAATTAATGGCGATCCTTGAGCAAGAGATCGCTAATAAACTGGAAGATCTGGGCGATAAGATACTGATCCGCCATCTTTATATGGAACGGAGAATGATACCGCTGAATATCTATATGGAGCAGTGCGATGATAATCAACTTAAAGCCGTTGTTGAAGATTATGGGCAAGCGTTGAAGGAGCTTATTGCGGCGAATATTTTTCCTGGCGATATGCTGTTTAAAAACTTTGGTGTGACTCGGCATCATCGTGTGATTTTTTATGACTATGATGAAATCAGTTATATGACAGATATGAATTTTCGTGCGATCCCTCCAGCTCGTTATCCTGAAGATGAATTAGCGAGCGAGCCTTGGTATAGCGTTGGACTCAATGATGTATTTCCTGAAGAGTTTCGCTATTTTCTATGTAGTGATAAGCGAGTTTGCCACTATTTTGAAGCTCAACATCGTGAGCTTTTATCACCAGAATATTGGCAACAGCAACAGCAAAAAATTAAAGAAGGGTATATTGAAGATGTTTATGCCTATTCCCAAGCTAAACGATTTAATTAATAAATTATCCTAGTAAAAAGATAAAATAAAGATAGGTACAAGGGGATACCTACCTTTATGGATAAAATCTATTTTTTACAGAGATAATTAACGCTGGGTACCCGCAATAGCTTCTTTTGCCAGTTCAGTAATGCGTTGGAAATCGCCTGCTTTCACCGCATCATTAGGTACTAACCAAGAACCACCAATACAAAGCACACTTTCGAGAGCAAGGTAATTGCGGTAGTTCTCTGGTGAGATACCACCTGTTGGGCAGAAGCGAACTGATGAGAATGGCCCTGCAATTGCTTTTAATGCCTTTACACCACCATTAGCTTCAGCTGGGAAGAATTTAAATTCATTTAAACCATAACTCATGCCCAGCATTAATTCTGAAACTGTTGAAATACCGGGGATCAACGGGATCGTTCCCGCAACAGCTGCTTTGAGTAATGCTTCTGTTAATCCTGGGCTAATAGCAAATTGAGCGCCCGCTTCAGTGACTTGTGCTAATTGTTGAGGATTAATGACGGTACCCGCACCCACAATGGCTTCAGGAACTTCTTTTGCAATACGGCGGATAGCCTCAATTGCACATTCTGTACGTAATGTCACTTCTAAAACTTTTACACCACCAGCGACTAAAGCTTTAGCGACAGGGACGGCATCATCAATATGGTTGATAACAATAACAGGAACAACAGGCCCTGATTTTAGTACAGACTCTGCACTTGTATTCCAATGATCCATGATTGTATTTCCTAATCAGAAAGTGGTGAGCAAATCAATTCAATCTGCTCCTCGTTAAGTCTCAAAACTTGTCTACATTAAAAATCAATGCAGCAAGCACCTTGTTCAGCACCTGATAAATGACGGCGTAAATTAACGAATAACTCACGACCACAGCCTGTATTATTGGCACTTAAATCAGGAATTTCATCTTGGCGAGCATTTAATATTTGTTCATCGACAAGTAACGTTAGCTCACCTGTTTTACCATTAACACGAATAATATCGCCATCACGTATTTTGGATAATAAACCACCACTTATCGCCTCAGGTGTAACATGAATTGCGGCTGGAACTTTACCTGAAGCGCCTGAAAGTCGACCATCTGTCACTAATGCCACTTTATAGCCTTTATCCATTAATACACCTAAAGGTGGCATCAGTTTATGCAATTCAGGCATACCGTTCGCTTGTGGTCCTTGATAACGCACAACAACCACACAATCTTTATTGAGTTCGCCAGCTTCAAACTTAGCGGCAATATCATGTTGACTATTAAACACAACCGCAGGGGCTTCGATAATTTTATTTTCATCAGGTACAGCCGAGGTTTTCATTACGGCTCTGCCTAAATTACCTTGCATCACTTGTGTGCCACCATGCGATGAGAATGGGGTATTTATATCAGCAATCACTTCTTTATCTAAAGAACTTGTCGTGCCTTCACGCCAATCAAGTTTGCCGTCATTTAGCCAAGGCTCTAAGGTATAACGTTCAATACCAAATCCAGCAACAGTGTGTACATCACGATGAATTAAACCTTTCTTCAGTAATTCACGAATGATCAGCGCAATACCTCCCGCAGCTTGAAATTGGTTGATATCGGCGGGGCCATTAGGATAAATACGTGCAATAAGAGGAACAACTTGTGATAGTTCAGAAAAATCATCCCAATTAATCATAATTCCCGCTGCGCGTGCCATTGCGACTAAGTGCATGGTGAGATTCGTTGATCCCCCCGTTGTTAGTAGTGCAATAATGCCGTTAACAATAACTTTTTCATTAACTAATTGCCCGATAGGAAGATAATTACCTGAGTTTTCTGTTAATCGTACAATTTGATTTGCTGCTGCATCTGTTAATGCATCACGCAACGGTGTATCTGGATGGACAAAAGAAGCGCCAGGTAAATGTAATCCCATCATTTCCATGACCATCTGATTAGAGTTTGCTGTACCATAAAAGGTACAGGTTCCAATACCATGATAAGACGCGGCCTCGGCTTCTAACAAAGCATGACGATCCACTTTACCTTCAGCGTAGAGTTGGCGAATACGGACTTTTTCTTTATTAGGTAAACCGCTAGTCATGGGACCTGCTGGAACAAAAATAGCAGGAAGATGGCCAAAAGAGAGCGCCGCCATAGTCAGCCCAGGAACGATTTTATCGCAGATCCCTAAATAGAGTGCGCCATCAAACATATTATGAGATAAACCCACAGCCGCTGACATTGCAATAACATCACGGCTGAGGAGCGATAGCTCCATACCATCTTGACCCTGAGTGACACCATCGCACATTGCAGGAACACCACCTGCGACTTGTCCCACGGCACCAACGGCATGTAATGCTTTTTTTATTTTTTGAGGATAATCTTCATATGGCTTATGAGCTGACAACATATCATTGTAAGCAGTAATAATAGCGATATCATTATGAACCATATTTTTCAGGCGATTTTTATCGTCAGCCTGACAAGCCGCAAAACCATGAGCCAAATTACCGCAAGCCAATTGAGCACGATGTACTGTTTGACTTTTTGCGGTTTCAATTTTTTTCAGATAAGCACGACGAGTTTCTTGTGAGCGAGCAATAATACGTTCAGTCACTTGTTTTACGGTCTCGTTAAGGGGAACAAAGTCGTTCTGAATTGAGTCATGATTTTTAGGGGTCATAATGATGCTTCCTTTATTCACACAAGGGTGATGAGCGTTACTATTAGCTTTAAAGAGAATTGTTAAATTCGCCATAGTATTTGTTACCGGTAACATTGTTACGGGTAACAAGAAGAGTTGCAATACTCTTAATTCGTCTTAAACAACATCTGTGATCAACATCAATTTTTTAAGATGATAAGTAACAGTTTTTAATATTTGAAGAGAATAAAGAGAGAATTGTTGTTTTTTTTACAAAGCTGAATCGTTTTATTATGGGAAATACCTTCCTTGTTGTTGGTTACAAGGAAGGTAGATATCGGGATTAACTTTTTACACCACCGTATTCACGGCTAATTTGTTTTGCTGCTTTGATAACCATTGCACCCAATTCGGTGATACGTGAATCCGTTATTCTAGAAACGGGGCCTGAAAGTGAAATAGCCGCGAAAGGCTGATGGTGTTCATCATAAATACAAGCACCTATACAGCGCAGACCCAAAGCATGTTCTTCATCATCGAAAGAAAAACCTTGTTTACGCGCTTGCTCTAAATTTTCTTTAAGGGAAGAAGGGAGTGTTCGGGTGTGAGGTGTATAAGCCATTAAACCTTTTTTCTGTAGCAAAGGCAGTAATTTATTTTCTGGCAAAGTAGAAAGGAACGCTTTACCTGCACCAGAGGCATGCATCGGTAATTTACCACCAATAGGAGCTGACATTCTCATTAACGCATTACATTGCACTTGATCGACAATTACCGCATCAAATTCAATTTGGTCAAGAATAGCTAGATTAACGGTTTCACCAGAGTCTTCCATCAACTGACGTAAAATAGGATGCACCATGACCAAAAGATTACGGGTTTGTAGAAAGCTACTGCCAACAATAAAAGCGTGTGTACCTACAACCCATAAGCCTAAATCTCCAACTTGACGAACAAAACCATGTTGTTGAAGTGTCGTGAGTAGGCGGTGCGTTGTGGAATTGGGTAATCCAGCTTGAAAAGCAAGATCGGTTAAGGCGATACCACCCGGAGATTCGGAAATATATTCCAATAATGTCAATCCACGACTTAACGACTGAACAGGGCCTCCTTGTGCGGTACTTTGAGTGGCAGTTGTTTTCGTCTTACGCACTTTTTTATTTGTAGGGGAAACTGTCATGCATACACTCCAGAAATGCTATCCATATTAATATCTATTATGAACTATCTCGCGTAATAAAACTCCTCTGATCACTGCATTTTTTCAAAACAAAATGTGTGATTAGAGATATTTATTAAAAGCGTTTATTACTGAGTGAAAATCTCTCATCTTCGTCTTAGAAATCTTTATAAAAAGATATGGTAGGATAAAAAACAACGAAAATAAGCATAAAAATATTCTCGATTAAGAGGACGTAACGTGGCAAACATAAAACAACCATTGGTGGAAGCATTAGAAAAACGTATCTTAGTACTTGATGGTGCAATGGGAACAATGATCCAACAATATCAACTTACAGAAGTTGATTATCGAGGCGAGCGTTTTATTGATTGGGATTGTGATGTTAAAGGGAATAATGATCTTTTAGTCTTAACTCAACCCCAGATCATTACAGATATACATGATGCTTATTTTCAAGCTGGCGCTGATATTGTTGAAACCAACACCTTTAACTCGACGTCTATCGCGATGGCTGATTATCATATGGAGCCGCTTTGTTTTGAACTGAACGAAGAAGCGGCAAAATTAGCTAAAGCCTGTGCAGATAAATGGAGCGCCTTAACACCCGATAAACCTCGTTATGTAGCGGGTGTTTTGGGACCAACAAACAGAACAGCATCTATATCCCCTGATGTTAATGATCCTGCTTTTCGTAATATTTCATTTGATAAGCTGGTGGACGCTTATCGAGAAGCAACACGCGGATTAATTAAAGGCGGTGTTGATTTAATTATGGTCGAAACTATTTTCGACACACTAAATGCAAAAGCGGCTATTTTTGCCATTAAATGTGAATTTGAATCACTCAATACTGAATTGCCAGTGATGATTTCTGGCACTATTACTGATGCGTCAGGAAGAACGCTAACGGGTCAAACCACAGAAGCATTTTACCACTCTTTACGTCATGCCGATGCGCTCTCATTTGGTTTAAATTGCGCGTTAGGTCCTAAAGAGTTACGTCAATATATTCAAACACTTTCACAAATTTCTGAAACTTATGTCAGCGCTCACCCCAATGCGGGATTGCCTAATGCATTTGGAGGCTATGATTTAGATGCTCAAGAGATGGCTGCGCAAATTAAAGAGTGGGCACAAGCGGGTTTTCTCAATATTGTGGGTGGGTGTTGCGGAACAACACCTGCGCATATTCTCGCGATTTCACAAGCGGTAGAAGGTATTGCACCGCGAGTATTACCCTCCTTAAAAAAAAGCATGTCGCCTCTCAGGTCTTGAACCATTAGTCATAGATGAGAATTCACTGTTTGTGAATGTGGGAGAACGAACTAATGTCACAGGCTCTGCTAAATTTAAGCGATTAATCAAAGAAGGTAATTATCAAGAGGCGTTAGAAGTTGCGCGTCAACAAGTTGAAAATGGTGCTCAAATCATTGATATCAACATGGACGAAGGCATGTTAGATGCGGTTGAAGCGATGACGCGTTTTCTTAACCTTATTGCTGGAGAGCCTGATATTGCTAAAGTTCCGGTAATGATTGACTCCTCTAAATGGGAAGTGATTGAAGAGGGGTTAAAATGCATTCAAGGCAAAGGCATTGTTAACTCCATTTCGATGAAAGAAGGGGAAATACCTTTTCTTGAACATGCTAAATTGGTACGTAAATACGGTGCTGCTGTTGTTGTTATGGCCTTTGATGAAGTAGGGCAAGCAGATACTCGAGAACGCAAAATTGAAATTTGTCGCCGAGCTTATCAACTACTCACAGAGCAAGCGGGTTTTCCACCTGAAGATATTATTTTTGATCCTAATATATTTGCTGTCGCAACAGGTATCGCAGAGCATAATAATTATGCTGTTGATTTTATTGAGGTCTGTGCAGATATTAAATCTCAACTACCTTATGCCTTAATTTCTGGTGGGGTATCTAACGTTTCATTTTCATTTAGGGGAAACGATCCTGTTCGTGAAGCGATCCACTCTGTTTTTCTTTATTACGCAGTAAAAAATGGTATGGATATGGGAATTGTAAATGCAGGGCAACTTGCTATTTATGACTCATTACCTGATGAGCTGCGTAATGCGGTTGAAGATGTCATATTAAATCGCCATGAAGAGAGCACTGATAATTTATTAGCACTTGCAGAGCGTTATCGTGGTAGTAAAAGCGATGAGCAAAATCATCAGTTGGCAGAATGGCGACAATGGGATGTAGAAAAACGTCTAGAGTACGCGTTAGTGAAAGGGATCACTGAATTCATTGTTGAAGATACCGAAGCGTGTCGCCAACAAACATCAAGCCCCATTGAAGTGATTGAAGGGCCATTGATGAATGGCATGAATACGGTGGGCGACTTGTTTGGTGAAGGCAAAATGTTCTTACCCCAAGTTGTGAAATCAGCTCGTGTAATGAAACAAGCCGTTGCTTATCTTGAGCCTTATATTCAGGCCTCTAAGCAAGCTGGGAGTTCAGCAGGTAAAATCTTACTGGCTACGGTAAAAGGGGATGTTCACGATATTGGCAAAAATATTGTTGGTGTTGTTTTGCAATGTAATAACTATGAGATCATCGATCTGGGAGTGATGGTGCCCTGTGATAAGATCCTACAAACAGCGATTGATGAAAAAGTTGATATTATTGGTCTTTCAGGACTGATCACGCCTTCACTGGATGAGATGGTAAATGTCGCTAAAGAGATGGAAAGACGCGGTTTCTCTCTACCCTTAATGATTGGGGGAGCAACAACATCTAAAGCGCATACCGCAGTAAAAATAGAACCCAATTACAGTCACCCTACCGTTTATGTACAAAATGCATCGAGAACTGTAGGTGTTGTTGCCGCACTATTATCTGAAACACAAAAAGCCGATTTTGTTGCTAAAACGCGTCGTGAATATGAAGTAGTACGTCAGCAATACGCCAGAAAAAAAACCGCGTACACCGCCTGTTTCTTTAGAGGTTGCGCGAAAAAATGCGCTCAAAATTGATTGGCAAAATTACACACCACCAACGCCTAATCAATTAGGCGTACAAGAGATCACAGCAAGTATTGAAACCTTACGTGAATATATCGATTGGACCCCTTTCTTTATGACGTGGTCTTTAGCGGGTAAATATCCGCGAATCTTAGAAGATGATGTGGTCGGCGAAGAGGCAAAACGTGTATTTACCGATGCAAATGCAATGCTGGATAAATTAAGTCGTGAAAAATTGTTAACACCTAAAGGGATTATGGGGCTATTTCCTGCTAATCGTCTGGGTGATGATATTGTCATTTATCAAGATGAAAGTCGCCAACAAGTACTTTTGCAAAGCTGCCATTTACGTCAACAAACGGAAAAAAATGCGTTTCCTAATTACTGTTTAGCTGATTTTATTGCGCCTGTTGAAAGTGGTGTTGCTGACTATTTTGGTGCTTTTGCCATCACGGGGGGATTAGAAGAAGATGCCCTCGCAAATGTGTATGAGAATGCTCATGATGATTACAATAAAATAATGGTAAAAGCGTTATCCGATCGCTTAGCAGAAGCTTTTGCTGAATACCTTCACCAACGGGTCAGAACAACGATTTGGGGGTATAGCGCTGATGAAAACCTCTCTAATGACGAACTTATTCGAGAAAAATACCAAGGAACACGACCTGCACCAGGGTATCCAGCCTGCCCTGAGCACACAGAAAAAGCCAAAATTTGGCAATTACTCGATGTTGAAAATCGCATTGGGATGAAACTGACAGATGCGTATGCCATGTGGCCCGGTGCATCAGTATCGGGTTGGTATTTTAGTCATCCTGACAGTAAATATTTTGCCGTTGCTCAAATTCAAAAAGATCAGGTTGAAGATTACGCAAAACGCCGAGGGATGAGCGTGAGTGAGGTTGAACGTTGGCTTGCACCTAATTTAGGGTATGAACCTTAGTTTATTTTCAGAACTCAATAATGTAATAAACAGTGAGGGGATAGTAATATCCCCTTGTTATTCTCACTAGTCGATCCCATTAAAGGTGTATAAGCTATAAGCCTGTATCAGAAAAAAGGACATTACAATGAACTATACTTTGTACCTTCAGAAAACCCCACCTGCTGGCGCTGAAGTGCCTTTTCCTTCTTTAGCAAAAGGAAATTATCCGTTAAGTGAAGTTTTAATTAATGCTTTTTTAAATCTGATGCAACTCACCGGAAGTTTAGATACGGATGCTATTTTAGACGAAAAAGCCTTTGATAACATTTGGCTAAAAGCAGAAATGACACCTGCACGAATTGAAGAAGTGGGTGACTATATTTATCATCAAATTCCCACCTCTCCAGAGCCTGTGGAAGAAGAAATAGAATTATTTAAACAGGCAATGAAAGAAGAAGAGGCGTTATTAGCTAAAGAAAGTGAAAAAGAAGGTCATATCCCCATTCATAAATTTGCTACCAATGATGGTTGGATAGTGACATCAAATGAGTGTGAAATCATTGCAGCGACACTGACCGCTAAGTTACTGGAAGATAATCGCGTTTTTGTTGAAAAAATTGCGAAGATGTCACATCTAGCACATCGTTCTTTAGAAATTGCTTTAATTGATTTTGGTAAATTTAATCAATTTGCGAAAAAATATGGCGGTTATCGGGTATATTAACTGATTGAAAAGTAGGCTTCTAGAAAAAGAA
>NZ_MIIZ01000966.1:0-1562 GCF_001743005.1 Shigella sp. FC1967
TAATTTATATTTAATTAAATAGCACTTTCGTTTAATTTACTTGTTTATTGGAGTTTTACCTGTTTATGGAATCATTAACATTACAACCTATCGCTCATATCGAAGGTGTTATTAATTTACCAGGATCAAAAAGTGTCTCTAACCGTGCGTTGTTATTAGCGGCTTTGGCTAAAGGTAAAACTCGTCTCACTAACTTATTAGATAGTGATGATATTCGTCATATGCTTAATGCATTAAAAGTGTTAGGTGTACAATATCAATTATCAAATAACAATACGGTATGTGATATTGAAGGGCTAGGAGGCGAATTTAAAACCACTTCGCCATTAGAGCTCTTTTTAGGTAATGCAGGTACAGCAATGCGCCCATTAGCGGCAGCATTAAATCTCGGCCAGCATGATATTATTCTTACTGGTGAACCTCGCATGAAAGAGCGTCCGATTGGGCATTTAGTTGACGCTTTACGTCAAGGTGGCGCAAAAATTGACTACCTTGAACAGACGGATTATCCGCCAATTCGCTTACGGGGTGGCTTTTTAGGTGGCAATGTTGAGGTTGATGGTAGTGTTTCTAGCCAATTTTTGACTGCATTATTAATGACAGCACCTTTAGCAGAGCAAGATACGATTATTACCATTAAAGGTGAATTAGTATCAAAACCTTACATTGATATTACCTTAGCATTAATTAATACCTTCGGTGGTAAAATTGAAAACCAAGGCTATCAACGCTTTGTTATAAAAGGTGGTCAGCAATATCAATCACCAGAAAAGTACCTTGTAGAAGGTGATGCTTCATCTGCTTCTTATTTTTTAGCCGCAGCGGCGATTAAAGGCGGTACAGTACGAGTTACAGGCATAGGTAAAAACAGCTTACAAGGAGATATTCATTTTGCTTCTGTTCTTGAAAAAATGGGCGCAAAAGTACGCTGGGGTGACGACTATATTGAGTGCGAGCGTGGAACGTTAAAAGGTATTGATATGGATATGAATACTATCCCTGATGCCGCAATGACGATTGCGACAACGGCACTTTTTTGCTGAAGGTGAAACAGTTATCCGCAATATTTATAACTGGCGTGTAAAAGAAACTGACCGATTAGCGGCAATGGCTGCTGAGTTACAAAAAAGTGGGTGCGATTGTTGAAGAAGGGCACGACTACTTAAAAGTGATACCACCAAAACAGTTAACCACTGCGGATATCGAAACTTATAATGATCACCGTATTGCGATGTGTTTTTCGCTGGTGGCGCTTTCAGATACGCCTATTACTATTCTCGATCCGGGATGTACCGCAAAAACGTTCCCTGATTATTTTGAGAAATTAGCAACACTTTCTCAAGGTAATAATTAATGAGAAAATGATTAATTAAAATAAGTTAAATTTAACTCAATTAAATTGGCAGCATTGGACTTTTCAAAGAACAATACTGCCGATTTTTTATTGTAAATAGATTCGTTTTTGTGACTGCTCCCCGCCGTAAACGGCGAGGCTTCCCACTTCTCAGACCGCAACCCTCTGTACGACGGATTTACGCGGGTCTCCATGGGCTGAAACGACG
>NZ_MIIZ01000967.1:0-1547 GCF_001743005.1 Shigella sp. FC1967
GATTCAATTTTGAATCCTTTAGGTGAGTATGTTTCTCAGAGAGTGTCATTAAATATGAGTCAAGAGGAAGCAGAAAAAATTGCTGCACTTTCTTATCATTTACGATGCGGAAAAAACAGAATATAAATACTTTTTTCCTAAAGAAGCCATCGCTACAAATGAAACACTTATTTTTGATTTTGATTTTTTTGTCAATGAATTAAAACGTTATACTCTAGATATTATTTCTGATGATAATTCACCTTTTTTTTGATGATATTGTTGATGGTGATTTTTATTAGAAAAATAAAAACAACGAAAGAAAATAGTATGTTACTATTTGATGAAAATAAATTAATAGAGGATTTAATAAAATCAAATCAGAGTAAAAAGTATTATTCATCGGGTTGGGGTGAAAATGAATGCTTTTATTTCAATACTCACAATGGTAATGATATTATTTCTGCACCTTCAAATACTAAAAATACCTTTGATATCTATAATGGAACGAAGAGACTAAGCGGAGGGAGTAAAGAAGATATATTTAATTTATTTACCTCGGCGTCTCCGATTTATGCAAGTCGTTTTTATGGTAGAGGAGGAAGTGATACACTTCGTATTATAAAAAACAACCAATAAATATCAAGGGTATGAAGTTAATTTATTCGATAATTACGTTAAATTCAAACACGCAGAAGAACAAACAAATAGTCAAAATTTTCATTCGAAATTATTTCTCTATCAAGAAAATGGTCATCTTTTATTCAAAGCAATTTGTTGATTCCATGCCTAATATTGTACTGCAAGATCAGCAAGTGATAGCTTATTTAGACAGTATTGAAAATGTTATTGCGAGTGAGATTGGTGATGATATTATTTATGGTAATCAAGAAGATAATTATTTAGATGGTGCTGGGGGGAGCTGATTTTATTATATGGATTAGGCGGAAATGATACTCTAGTTTTACAAGAGGGTTATGCAGAAGGGTGGAGAAGGAAATGATAATTATATTATTTTTAAGATCTTCTTTTAGAAAAAAAATCATCATGTCCATTATGAAACAATTATAAATGAAGTGAACGATACAGAAATAAGTATGATACGGCTAAATTATCATTTTGATGAAATTAAATCTATTCGTCGAGATGGAAAAAATATTATTTTCGATATTTACGTAAATGATGGAAACGAAAATAATAAATTAATTTATCACTCTGTCACATTAAAAAATGTTTATCATGCCAATGAGACATTAGCACATAGATATACTTTAACCACACTAGATGGTTTTCTCTTCACTTTAAATGAAAATAAAACTATTGAAGATAATGCATTATACAAATTGAGTTATTTAGATAAATACAATCAAAATAAAGAGATTGTTCAAGCACTTTTTTATCAACGATAATAATCATTCATTATCTATTTCATATTCTGATTATAATAAAGTTATAACGTTATTACCTCAGTTAAAATACAGTGGTTTTTCTTTTGGTGAAAAACTACGATTTGGTATTCATGGTAATGAAAGCGACAATCATTACTTTGGTATTACTGCTCATTCATT
>NZ_MIIZ01000968.1:0-1545 GCF_001743005.1 Shigella sp. FC1967
CCCCGAACGTCGGCTCAAAACCTATACGCCTATCACTCCGCCGTGGCTGAAAAGCAATGTTCATGAAATTTGTCTGCCTCCTTTGGCCCTCGAACAAGCTGAACGTTTTGTTCCGGTAGGACGAAAGCAGAGCGATGAAACCACTGAGAGCCGAGAGAAAATGCACAGCGCCTGGCTGGATAACATTGCTGAGCAAATCGTGATAGCTCACGGCCAGGGTGAGGGGGGAACGCTGGTCCTGATGACATCATTTGCCGATGTGAGAGGCGTTTACGACAGGTTAGGGGGGCTCAATAACCCAATAGTCAAAGCTGACGGGAACGTTACGACAGAAGCGCAGAAGGTTGCCTACCTGAATGCTCTGAAAGCTGGTGAAAAGCCTTTATGGCTTGCATTGGGCGGCGCATGGACCGGCCTTGACATCAACGGCAAGCATATTGGGCTGAGCGATGAGGAAATCGCAGAGAAAGATAATGTGATCGCCACGCTCATCATTCCGAAGCTGCCTTTCGGCCTGAACCGTTCATTGTCTTACCACGCACGTCTGGCTCGCTCCCGCAAGCAAGGGGCAATGGAAGTCATGGAAACGGTTATCCGCTTCAAACAAGGCCTTGGACGCCTGATCCGCTTGGAGAACCAGCCTAAAAACCGTCGCATACTGGTTTTGGATGGCAGGCTGAGGATGCCGGAGTACAAGGGCTTTCTGGGGCCAATTATGCGGGTGATCGAATCCTATCCCAGGGTAAGGCCAATTTACTGATTTACGTAGAAACAAAATGGCTCTAAACAAGGGCCGTTTTGGTTCTATGAGAACAAAATAACTTTGAGGGGTAACTTATGCCTGAAAACTTCATTTCCCAGCTCTTTGGGGGCGTTCTGGCTTCATTGATAAGCCAACCGTTAATCTGGCTGCTTTTCGCGGTGGCGGTCGCTGCGTCTTTTCTAAGAATGTTTTCACGAAACATCAAGGGGCGGTTCGGAGAGTGGGCGTTATCAAAAATACTGCACAACCGATGTGGGCAGGAGTGCGTTGTTTTGGATGATGTCACACTGGTGGTTTCAGAAGGGGATACGACGCAGATAGACCACATTGTCGTTGCTCCAACCGGAATATTTGTCGTCGAGACAAAGTTCTATAAAGGCCGGATTTATGGCAAGGAATCAGACAAGCAGTGGACCCAGAAAATCTTCAAGAACACCTATAAGTTCCAGAACCCGTTTCGTCAGAACTACAAGCATGTGAAGACTATCGAGGCTCTTCTTCCTAACGTCGGGTTGGCAAACATTCATTCCGTGGTTGTCATGCTCGGGGAATGTGAGTGGGCAAGCAAAGATCGACCAGCAGCTCTCTTCACTTCCGGGTGGAAAGCTGCTGACTACATTAACGACATGATTGCCAGTGGACAGAAGGTGCTCGATGTCGAAGAGGCCTCTGCGAGGCTCCAGAGTCTCAGGCTTCAACGTGGTTTGAAGACTAACCGGGAGCACATTGAGAATCTGCGGCGGAACAACGAAGTCTAACAACGCAATCCTGCAACCATACTT
>NZ_MIIZ01000969.1:0-1544 GCF_001743005.1 Shigella sp. FC1967
GGGTAGCCAATGCCCGTGCTGATTTTCAACACAAACTCTCTCGTGCAATTGTTGACGAAAACCAAGCGGTAATTGTAGAGACACTGAAATCGGCGAATATGATGAAAAACCACTGTCTGGCTCGCGCTATCGGTGATGCAGGCTGGCATGGTTTTATCACAAAGCTGGAATATAAAGCCGCAGAAAAAGGCGTCCATCTGGTAAAACTGGATCAATGGTTTGCCAGTTCGAAAACCTGTCATTACTGCGGTCATAAAAATGTCAGAAATGCCACTACATAAGCGTATCTGGCAATGCCCTGAATGTGGAGTTGAACATGACCGAGATATCAATGCGGCAATCAATATCCGACACAAGGGCATATTGGAATTACACGCGGCGGGACGCGTCGTTTCAGCCCATGGAGACCCGCGTAAATCCGTCGTACAGAGGGTTGCGGTCTGAGAAGTGGGAAGCCTCGCCGTTTACGGCGGGGAGCAGTCACGTTTACAAGATTATATTCGCCAAGAGTGTATCCATTAATCGAGGATGTGGCTTATTCTATATTATTTTCATGAAATAAATTGAATTTAAAAGAGATTTATTAAGTAATGAGTACTTACATTATTATATTATTTTAGTAATATAAACTTATCTATTGACTAAAATAGTTCCTTATAAAAACCTTATGAAAATCACTCTTGCCACAGACCATCACCTATCTGTGCTTATTGAATTAGATACTTATGCTCAACAGGATTGCTTCACGTATTGAAAGAAATTTAAAGCTTGGCTATCTTGCCAAGCTATTTATCTTCTTGAAATAAATTCGCAAATTGTAGGTTATGGTGTTATTCATCATCACTTTTTTAATAATCCATTTATTGAACTTGTGATGATAGATAAGCAGTATCGTCAGAAAGGTTATGGAAAATGCCTGATTGCTTATTTTCAAGAAAATACGCCAGGAGATAAGCTATTTACATCAACCAATAAATCTAATTATGCAATGCGAAATATATTAATTCAGTTAGGTTTTATTGAAAGTGGTTGTATCGAAAACCTTGATGAAAACGATCTTGAAATTATTTATTGTTTTATTAAGCAAAGATAACTTTTTATAGTGGATTAAACAAAAAACCATCCAGAATCAGATGGTTTTTAACAAAATTATTTTATCTTATTTTTATTCGTTTGAGCTCAATTTCGATCGGGATATAGTAATTCACATCTTTTAATAATGATGCGGGTTTGCTTAAAAGAATCGAAACTGGATATTCCTCTTTAAAAATATACTCTTCAATATCTGGAGCACCTTTCTTTCTTGGTATATTGAGTTTTTTTGAGTAAAATGCCATAGGTATTATAGATAATATCTTTATAATCTAATTTTAATAATGCTTTCAGGAATGCTAAATTTTAAATATCTTATATTTTTCTATCTGAATTTTATGAGTAAGTTGGGCATTATAAATTTCAGGCCTATTTTCCATCATAGTTGAATATTTAACGATTAATTCATTATTTTTTATTAGACAAAATATTATGTACTGCATAGACTTTAT
>NZ_MIIZ01000970.1:0-1543 GCF_001743005.1 Shigella sp. FC1967
GATTAATAAACTATTTATAAAATAATAATACTAATTGATACTTGATACAATCATATATATTTTAAATATTAACCATCGTTATCATCACTAATTAATAAAATGTCGCAATTAAAGGATGGTGATCTGAAGCATCGGTGATCACAACTTCAGCATTATTCAGTGATAGTCCTCGATAAAAAAATATAATCTAACGGCTTACCAAATGCCTTGGTACGCCAATCGTTATCAAAAATAACCTCTTTAAGTCTTAACCTTCTTGCAAAACGTTTAATACATTCACTCTTGGACGACTCCATGCATTAAAATCACCAGCAAGAATAATGGGACCTTTATGATTCATTATATGAATAGATAAATTACTTAATTGACGCTGATACACATCAACACCAAAACTAAAATTAATTGCATGTACATTAATTACCATTAAATGATCGCCCGTAATTAATGGGTATACCGTAATTAATGCTGATTTAGCCAGTCGTAAAAAAAGGCTCTTTCTCTCTAAGAGGACAGCAATAAATAGGATGGGAACTTGATAATGTCATCACACCTGCGGGGTGTTGTTGAAAAGCCAAAGCAGGGACTTGATCTGCAATTAAATGGTGAGTTCCAGCAAAACGAACAAGCTCTGGTGTGGTTTGTGCTTCTTGCAACAGAAGTAAATGCGTATCTGTTGAGAGCGTTTCCAACATATTACGCCAATTGAGTCGTTGCTGTTTATAAATATTCCAAACGGCAATTT
Organism: Shigella sp. FC1967; assembly: GCF_001743005.1. Taxonomy (NCBI): domain Bacteria; kingdom Pseudomonadati; phylum Pseudomonadota; class Gammaproteobacteria; order Enterobacterales; family Enterobacteriaceae; genus Shigella; species Shigella sp. FC1967. The sequence continues at coordinate 743 of NZ_MIIZ01000970.1, forward strand.
TTAGAAGGCCGTCTGTGTAAAGAGGCATTCCGATAGGTAAAGTATCCTTACTTTCACTTAAAGGCGGGCTGGGTTCAATCCTCTCAACAGGTTGACCTGCCACAAAACGCACTGAATAAGTTGGTTTTTTCGCCATTAGCAACCTCAGATAAACAGCAAGATATCTTGCTATAACTAAAGTATACCAAAGGCAAGCTTTACTCTCATCCTTAAAAGGACACTATAATCAACAAAAGTAATTATTTTTATATATAACAGTTATATTTACTTAAAATTATCTGAATTAACTTAAGTTTTATTCTAAATTTTAAGCAAAAAAAACCTAAGTCATTAGACTTAGGTTTCTTAATGTTGGCGGAACGGACGGGACTCGAACCCGCGACCCCCTGCGTGACAGGCAGGTATTCTAACCAACTGAACTACCGCTCCGCGTATTCTTTTGCGATTAATGTTATTTAACACTAATGCTTTAATTAATGCCTGGCAGTTCCCTACTCTCACATGGGGAGACCCCCACACTACCATCGGCGCTACAACGTTTCACTTCTGAGTTCGGCATGGGATCAGGTGGGACCGTTGCGCTATGGCCGCCAAGCAAATTCTGTTTTATTACCCGTCACTCACCCTTCAACGGCTCGTCACCAGTAATTATCAATCTTAAACAAGCTTACTTCATCGTTTCGTCTCTCTGACAAAACACCTTCGGTGTGTCAGGTTAAGCCTCACGGTTCATTAGTACTGGTTAGCTCAACGTATCGCTACGCTTACACACCCAGCCTATCAACGTCTTAGTCTTAAACG
>NZ_MIIZ01000971.1:0-1534 GCF_001743005.1 Shigella sp. FC1967
AAAAATGCTGGAGATGATCAACTCAGCTCGCCAGAGCGGTATTCATGGAACGAACTTCCGAACGTCATGCCACACGCTGGTGGAGAACGGCCTGTTGAACAAGTACCGGAATGCTTCTCTAAAGCTGGCCTTTAGGCTGACCGACGATGGCAGGGAACGTGCGGGAGAGATATACCGAAAACGGCTGGAAGAAGAGCAGGAGAAGTAAATACGCCCCATAACGGGGCGTATCGAGTTAAACGGCAAAGCCGTAGTGGGTGCCGTCAGGAAGTTCAACATCGAGGCGTAGCTTGCCACCGGAGGCCTCAACGTACCGCTTAATGGACGACAGCTTGAGATCTCGTCCAGGTTTTTCCATCTCGGAGACTGTCGGCTGTCTCACACCCAGAGATGCAGCAATTTCCCCCTGGGTAAGGTTCATGCGATCACGAAGCTCTGCCAAGTGGATGTTCAGTAACATCTCAGTGGCCGCTTTCTGTGCTTTGGCAACAACCTCAGGCTTTTCTGTTGCCAGCATTTGGTCAAGAGTTCTTGCCATAACGTCACTCCTTCTTCAATTTATCCAAGTGCGCCGCAAACTCACGGTCTGCAATTGGGATCATTACTTCATAAAACCTTTTCTCGTCCCCGGTCTTGTTACCGGCGCAGAGAAGAATCCCCTTACGCTTTGGATCGAACGCAAAGAACGCTCTGATAGGATCTCCTTTGCTTTGGACCCGAAGCTCTTTCATGTTGCTGTAGGATGAACCGTTAACAGTATCCGCGTATGGCCTCGACAGCATGGGGCCTCTATCTCGCAGCACCATCATCGAAGCCAGCACGTTTGCTCTATCGGTATCATCCAGAGCATCGAACCACTCATCAAAGGTGTCGGTTGTCTCGATGACCCACATGATTTCCCCTTACTTAATATAGGTGCAATCCTATATAGATTCAAACCTATAATCAAGAAAAATCGGCGGCGATGGGGGCCGAAATGTCGGTAAGTAGTCATGTGACTAAAATAGGGGGTAGAATAAGCCTCGATATAGTCATGTGACTAAAAGGTGTCCTGAATGAACAACCTGCCCCTACTGCTCGATGCAAGAGAAGCCATTGACTACTACCACCAGCATCCAGGCATGACTGATGCAGAAAAGGCCTATGTGGTCGCGTTCCTAAGCGGAGAGGGGCGTTCAAACAGTCAGATCAGAGAGGATCTGGGTATTGAGAAGGTCTATACGGTTACACACCTGAAACGCGCCGGTACGCTATCGGAGGAAGAGCTAACACTCTGGCTCAGAAATCCACGCAAGATCACCCTGGGGCATGTGAGGGCCGTGGCTAAGTTACCTTTCAGCAAGAGAGAAAAGCTCCTGAGGGATCTCCTGCATACCAGGACACCGGTTCATAAATTTGAGGCGATAGCGAAGGGCAAAGAAGTGGACAGGGATGCAGACATTAAGCGCCTGGAGACCCTGATGAGCGATGCTACGGGTAGGCCTATCAAAGTTCGCTACAACCCCGCGAAGCGCTCCGGGGAACTGACGCTGGG
>NZ_MIIZ01000972.1:0-1532 GCF_001743005.1 Shigella sp. FC1967
GTGAAAAAGTTTTTCCTAACTTTATTAAATGCTGTCGTCACTTTGTTTCTGCCCATGAACAACGTTTCTGTTTTCCTCTAGATACAGTAAGACGGCCTTCAGATTGGGAGAATGAAAAAAATAAAGCAGATACATCTGAAAGTAATAAAAATATTGATGGAAATAATAAAAATACTGATGGGAATAATAAAAATACTGATGGGAATAAGTATGGTCGTTATCCTAAAATATCCGATATTGAAGAAGTGGTTTATCCTGGTGTTCACTCTGATATTGGAGGAGGGTATGAAGTTGGCGATCAGGGTAAGGCATTTGAAGACCCTTCCATGTTAGTTTCACAAATCGTCTTACATGATCTCTATCTTTCGGCATTTCTTGTAGGATCACCATTAAATATAATAGGGGAATCACCAAAAAACAGAAGTGGTGATTATATGAGTGCAAGTATTACTAGAGAAGTTCAATCATTATTCAAGATAAACCCAATTCTAATTCAACGTTTTAATGCTTGGCGAAAAATTACATTAGGGTTACCACCAGTAGCTACTACTAATTTCTCAGGAAGCTTCAATGCTTGCCGTGCAAATATGTCATTAGAAAAAATCGTCGAAAAGCAGATGGCATGGATGACGGCTTGGCGTATTGATAGATATGCCGATATGAATCTTTTTAATCAAGATTTTTATAAAAATGCAGTCCAGCATGGTACTGAAAAGATAAAGACAGATAGAAAAGAATGGAAAGAAAAACAAGATGAAAAAGAAAAACAACAAAAAGAAAAAATAAAAAATGGTACAGACACCATTTCACCAGGAGATCTTGCAGGACCTCCGCATTATGAGCCCATGCTAGGTAAAACACAATTAAGAGAAGGCGCTGAAGAATTTAAAGCGGACTATTATGATGAACGAAGAGAAGTTCGAAATTGGAAACAATTTTCTATCGATAATTTACTAACAAATATAATGTGCTTATTAAATACTGACGATGAAAAATCTGAATATTTTTATATGAAAAAAAAGTGGTGATGATATTTAATAAAAAAGGTGATGGATTTCCTTTATTTAAAGAAAACAATACGCTAGATCCCGAGAAATTATTAACAAGAGATTTATTTGATAATCAACTTCATGATTCTCGTGCTTGGTTTATGCATGATGCATTACAATCTAGAGAACCTTGGGCAAGCTATTTTAGCTATCGAATGATTTATGCGGACAGTGAAACTAATAAATTTTTATCACCTGTTGCAATAGCAGGAAAAGTAATTGGCATAGCAACATTTGTTGGAGGTATGGCATATATGGTGAGACAAAAGAACATTAAAAATGGATTAGGTGTTTTTGCTGGCACATTGGGTGTTATGTCAATGGAATATGAAGTAGTAAATGCAATAACAGGATTAGCACTTCCCCTTAATCCTGAAGATGTTAAACCTACTAAAAATGCGGGCCCTGTACAATCAATTGCCATAGCTCAATCTATTGTTGAAAAAACAGAAGGTGTTATAAATAGTTTAACTCAAGTTATTG
>NZ_MIIZ01000973.1:0-1530 GCF_001743005.1 Shigella sp. FC1967
TTTCTCACTTAAAGGAATATGTTGGTGCCACTGTTTTTGTAATTCAGCACACCAATCTGGTCGATGAAGAATATCATCCAGAGACTCAATACTTTTTTTCATAAAAAAGTGCTTAATGGGGGTTGTTTGTGGCCCTGTAACAAGACCGCAATTCTCATAACCCAATTTTTCAAAAAAGCTGACAGACTCTTCTCGGGCACTACACACGATCCGTTTTATCCCTTCTTGGCGAGCCAATGACTCTAGCGCCATGGCAACAAGAGTACCTAAACCTTTACCTTGTGCATCTGTGCGCACTGCCATAAAGCGGATAGCGCCTTCGTTATCGGCATTAATATAAAGTCGGCCAATTGCGACGGGTTGTCCTGTTTCATCGACAACCATTTGATGATGTGCAAAGGTATCATAACCGTCTTTTTCAGAGCCTTCAGGTTGATGTAGCGGTTTACGAAGCATTTCCCAACGAAAAGCATAATAGGCATCAAATTCTGCCTCTGTTTTTGGGGTTCGTAAATGGTACATATCTGAGCTCCTTTTAACATCACTATACGTTTAACATTATACCTGTAACCAAAAGGTGACGGGGCCGTCATTAGTCAGGGTGATTTGCATATCCGCAGCAAACTGACCTGTTTGCGTTTCTAACCCTTGTTGCTGACATTGTTCAATAAAGTAGTGATAGAGATTTTTCGCTAATTCTGGAGGCGCACCGTTCGAAAATCCTGGACGCATACCTTTTTGTGTTTCCGCAGCAAGTGTAAATTGGGATACCACTAATAGACGACCACCAGCTTGTTGCACATTTAGATTCATCTTGCCATTTTCATCGCTAAATACGCGATAACCGCATACTTTTTCACATAATCTTTTGGCTTTCTGTTCGTTGTCGTCTTTCTCTACACCTAATAAAACGACTAAGCCTTGATTAATAGCACCGACTGTTTCACCTGCAATATCCACTTTTGCCTGTGTCACTCGTTGAATTAACGCGATCATACTCTCTCCAAAATAAATCAATAAAAAAGGATAACAAATTCAATCCATTGTCATCCTTACAATAGCATTATTCTTCTACTGGGAGAGAAAAATCATAATCTTTGAAGTAGTCAATGACGGATTGTTTATCAATGACATGTACACCTTTGATACCCACAGCAATTGCCGCATCAACATTGGCTTTTACATCATCAAAGAAAACCGCATCTTGTGCTTCAACATCTTCAGATTCTAAAACATACTTAAAGAGTTCAGGATCAGGTTTTCTCATGCCAAGATCTTGAGATAGGTAAAGAAAATCAGCAGAAGCCGCGATTTCTGGATAATGTTCAGGCCAGTAATCATGATGCAAGCGATTCGTATTTGATAACACCACAACCCGATGCCCTTGCTCTCTTAATTTATTCATTATATCAATGACTTCAGGTCGTACTGCGATAAAAATAGCCTGCCACCCTTCAGCAAATTGCTCAAAACTTAAGTTCATCCCTAGTTCTGAGTTAATTTCTTCAGCAAATTCGATATCTGTAATAT
>NZ_MIIZ01000974.1:0-1529 GCF_001743005.1 Shigella sp. FC1967
GCCTCGATGTGCTTGAGGCCATTGATATTGGGAATGTCGGTGGTCTCGAAAACCTCAAGGAGTTCCTCCAGATACGTAAAGCCGGTTGGGACAAAGACCTTCCGGTAAAAGGTGTCCTTCTGGCCGGTGTACCTGGTGGTGGTAAATCGCTGACGGCAAAAGCCGCTGCCGGTGTACTTGGCACTACCTTGGTTCGCCTGGATATGGGCCGTTTCTATAGCAAGTATCTCGGTGAAACCGAGCGCCAGTTCAATCGTGCATTGCAGACCATTGAGCAGATCGCACCCGTTGTTGTGTTGATTGACGAGATGGAGAAGTTTTTTGGTAATGCCGATGGCGAACACGAAGTATCCAAGCGCCTGCTGGGCTCTTTCCTCTACTGGCTTCAAGAGCGCAAGAAGAAGATCTTCATTGTGGCGACGGCCAACCGGGTTCAGTCGCTGCCTCCTGAATTGATGCGAGCTGGCCGCTGGGACCGAGCATTCTTCATTGATCTGCCAAGTGTGGCTGAGCGCCAGAAGATTTTCGAGATCCACCTCGCCAAGCAGAAGGCCAACATCGCCGCGTTCGATATGCCTACGCTACTGCGTACCACCGAGGGATACACCGGGGCAGAGATTGAACAGGCCGTCATTGACGCGATGTATCTGGCGAACGCTCAGGACAAAGAGCTCAACAATGAAGCGCTGGTGGATGCGGTCACTCGCATTACCCCGACCAGTGAAACTCGCCGAGAAGACATCAACCAGATTCGCAGTTTGCGGGATCAAGGCTTCTATCCGGCCAATAACTTCGATGTTCAAGAGCAGAATGGCTCTGGACGAAAACTCGCCATCGAGGACTAAGCGATTAACTTTGTCATGCCGGAACACGGCATGCCCCCCGAAACAACTCAGGAGTGATGAGATGAGCCATATCGTAAAAGGCAAGGTGCAGGTCGCCTACAAAGACAAAGAGCTGCTGTTGAAGGCTCTGGAGGGAGTTGGCGTCGTTGTTGAAAACGAAAAGCTATACCGCGTGGGCGCTGGCTACACCTTCGAGAAATACCCGATTGTTCTGATCGACCAGAACAACAAGGAGCACCGGATTGGCTACAAGGAAAAAAACGGTGTTTGGGAGCAGTACCAGGAAAACTACGGCTCTTATGGCCGCTGGACGCAGCAGGCAAGCAGCAAGGTGCAGGATCGCTACATTGCCTTCCACTACGAGCAGCAGTTGAAAGAGGAAGGTTTCAGCGTGACAGTGAAGCAGCATCACGATGGCACTTTGGAACTGGAAGCTGAGGAAGCTGTTTGGTAATAGCGCCAAGGCAATCAGATTGGTTGAACTTAACGACGAGGTGACAAAGTGAAAAAAGTAAACATCAAGATCAAGGGCGGCAAGATTGCTGCCGATTTCACGGGATTCCAGGGTAAGACCTGTGAAGCGCTGGAGCAGCGTATTCGCCCGGAAGAGCTCGAAGTCGAAGAAAAAGAGCTGAAACCCGAGTACCACTTCAATGCTGGTCAAACCCAGCACGAAACGGAAAA
>NZ_MIIZ01000975.1:0-1527 GCF_001743005.1 Shigella sp. FC1967
AAAACTCCGACCTGAAAAAGGAGCTGGAACGAGTCAAGAAAGAGCTGGAGGAAACCAAAACCACTGCCGGGAAATCCAGTGATGTTGGCCGTGAGATGACCCGCCTTCGTCAAGATTTGGACCGCCTGACCCAGAAGAACATGGAATTGGCTAAGAAAGTCGAAACCGGCGCTGTTGGTGGAAAAACATCCTCTTCATCAGAGGATGCCAGAGCCGATGTTAATGGTGCATCTGGTGGTGATGGTCAGTTCATGGAGAAAAAGCTCGACTACAAAGATCCTGCATCCTTTTTTCGGGACGCACCGCTTCCTGACTCGAAGGGTGGGGCTCCTGCAACTGGCAAGGGAGACAGTCGTGATGCAACTAATAAACCAGGCATCCAAATAGTGAGCTACTCGCAGAAAGCGCCAGAAGTTGAAGAGAAGGACAACAAGGATGATGAGTCTATCTACCTACCTTCTGGCTCCATCCTGACAGGGGTGCTCATCAACGGTATGGACGCACCAACATCTCAAGGTGCTCGTCGAGATCCGTTCCCTTCGACCCTCAGGATTCAGAAAGAGGCTATTTTGCCTAACCGCTTCCGTGCGGATGTTCGGGAGTGTTTCCTGATTGTTTCCGGCTATGGAGACCTCAGCTCCGAGCGAGCCTACCTGCGCGGCGAGACCTTCTCGTGCGTTCGGGACGATGGGGGTGTCATCGAAGCGAAGCTGGATTCCTATGCAGTGGGTGAAGACGGTAAGGCCGGTGTCCGTGGCCGCGTGGTATCGAAGCAGGGCCAAATCATCGCTAAGAGCTTGATGGCTGGCTTCCTTGGTGGCGTGTCCGAAGCCTTTGACGTCAATCCGGTGCCGGTCGTCAGCACTAACCCTGGCTCAAATACCCAGTACCAGTCTGTGTTCTCTGACCAGATGTTGCAGGGTGCAGCAGTGAAGGGGGCCAGTAAGGCGCTGGATCGCATCGCTCAGTTCTATATCGACATGGCCGAAGGCATCTTCCCTGTTATCGAGGTCGATGCTGGCCGTCAGGTAGACATCATCGTGACCAAAGGCACCAAGCTACAAATTCGTTCCACCGGGGGCACCAAGAAATGAAATTTTTGAACATTTTGACCAGAAAGGGCAGTTCCAGAGGCAAGGCTCAAAAGGAACAGACAGTAAGATCCGCAAAGATGTTGGGGGTGGGCGCAGCTCTACTGATTTTGTCGGGCTGTTCGACGTTCAACATCGGCAAGGATGAGTATAGCTGTCCGGGAATGCCGAATGGTGTTCAGTGTATGTCAGCGCGAGACGTTTACGCCGCAACCAATGACGGAAATGTCCCGCGTCCAATGAAACCAGAGGAAGTCGAGGCCAAAGCGGAAGCGGATGGCGAAGGTTCCTCAAACGTTTCAGCGAACTCATCTAGCTCCGGAGACCCGGTGATTGACAACTATGTCGCACCGCGTCTTCCGGATCGCCCGATTCCAATTCGTACACCAGCACAGGTTATGCGGATTTGGGTAGCTCCCTGGGAGGACACCAATGG
>NZ_MIIZ01000976.1:0-15583 GCF_001743005.1 Shigella sp. FC1967
CGAAAAACGCTCTATAAAAGAGCCGTTTTACTGTCTACTTATTTAATAATGTCAATTAATTGGCCGCTGGCGCAATAATCGCAAAATGAGTTAACTCAATAAGTGGTTGTGGCCATACCCCTAAGGCGATCACAACAATTGCACAAATTAACGCAACAAATGTTGCCATGTTTTGTGATGTTGTTGAAATAGCGGGAGTGTTGTCATTGTCTGGTTTGCGTAAAAAGACAATGGCCGCAGCACGTAGATAGTAAAATAAACCAATCGCACTACCTAACACAACCATACCGGTTAACCACCACAAGCTTGAGCTAATGCCCGCAATGATGACATACAGTTTACCAATGAAACCTAATGTAATTGGTACACCTGCTAGCGATAGCATCATTAATGACATCACCACAGCGACAACAGGACGGCGCCAGAATAATCCGCGGTAATCCTCTAGTGAATCCATTTCGCTTTCACGATAAGGACTTGATGCAACTGCAATAGCACCAAATGCGCCTAGACTTGCAAACAAGTAGCCGGCTAAATAAATTTCAGCGGTTTCTTGCGCTAATACAGGGCTGTATTGCAACACAATTAATGCGACTAGCAGATAGCCAAGGTGCGATACTGAAGAGTAACCCAATAAGCGCTTCACACTTTTTTGCGTTAACGCCATGATGTTACCAAACAAGATAGAGGCAATTGCCATGAAACCTAAGATCATACGTAAAGTTTCACTATCCGCAGCGGGTGCTTCAAGGAATAAACGCATCACAACAGCAAAAATACCAATCTTACTTGCTGTCGCTAAGAACGCGCCTGTTGGTGCTGGTGCACCTTGGTAAACATCGGGTGTCCACAGTTGGAATGGGAATAAAGATAATTTAAATCCAATCCCCACTAACATCATACCTAAACCAGCGAGTACTAATGGTTTATGGATATTGCTATCACTTAAACTTTGTCCCATTGCAGTAAAGGAGAGATCCCCTGCTTCTGCATAAAGAAGAGCCATACCAAACAGTAAGAAAGAAGATGCCGCTGCCGAAAGCAGCATATATTTAATACCCGCTTCCAGAGAAGGACGTTGTTGGAATGCATAACCGATAAGACCAAATAGCGGTAATGTCAGTAATTCAATACCAATAAACATCGATGCGAAATGGTGAGCCGAAGAGAGTAAAATCCCCCCAATGACGGCAATCGCAATCAGCAAGTAAAATTCTTCTTTGTTATCTTGATAGCCTTCTAACCAAGGATAAGCAAAAGCGATAGTTCCAATACCAGAAAGGATCACTAGTGCAGTAAAGAAGCTAGAGTATCCATCAACATGGTAAAGCGTGGTAACGTCCACTACGCCTAATGCATTAACGTAATAGAGTGATCCCAGCGCAATGATGAAACCTGTTGCTGTCAAAGTGGCAATAGTAAAATGATCGCGTCGCCACGCAATGGACAGCATCACAACCACCACCGTCAATCCGACGATCAATAGCGGTAGCATTGCGATCAATTGTTCAGGAGTTATTGTCATGGCGAATTACGGCCTTACTGTTGAAATAGAAGCGGAATACCAAGTCTGGAGATTTTCCATCGCTGATATTGATGTGTCTAACACAGGTTGTGGGAAGAAACCCAAAATAACCAGTAAAACAACCAATGTGATCAGAATAATGAATTCTCTCAGATCTAACCCTTTATAGGTTCTTTCAGCTGTTTTCGGTGAACCATAGTAAGCTTGTTGCATCATCCACAATGCGTAGACAGAAGCAAAAACTAAACCAAAGACCGAAATAATCGTAATCAGCTTAAAGTTGCCATAAGTACCAAACAGGATCATAAACTCACCAACGAAGTTACCTGTTCCTGGCATACCTAAAGAGGCAACCGCAAAGAACAGTGAAAACGCAGGTAAGAAGCGGATACTTTTCCATAATCCCCCCATCTGGTTCATATCACGCGTACCTAAACGCTCATACAGCATGCCACACATGATAAACAGACCAGCGGCTGACAAACCATTGGTGATCATTTGAATAATCGCACCTTGGTAAGCCAATACAGAGCCCGCATAAATCGCAATTACGATAAAGCCCATGTGAGAAATACTACTGTAAGCCGCAAGACGTTTGATATCAGTCTGACGAAATGCCAGTAATGCTGCATAAAATACGGTAATTAAACCTAACCACATCGCCACAGGAGCCAGCAATGCTGACGCTTCTGGGAAGAGCGGTAAGTTAAAACGTAATAAACCGTAAGCCGCTGTTTTTAGCAAAATACCTGACAAGTCGACAGAGCCTGCTGTTGGTGCTTCTGCGTGAGCATCCGCTAACCAGCCATGTACAGGAACAATTGGCATTTTCACTGCAAATGCAGCAAAGAAACCTAACATCAGAATAAATTGCAGTTCAGCACTTAAAACAGTATGTGCTTGTAATAAGGTATCGTAGTTGAACGTCCAACTACCTGTTTCACGGTAGAAAGCCACCGCAAGACCGATAATGGCCAGCAACATTAACAGGCCACTCGCCTGTGTATAGATAAAGAATTTAGTTGCTGCACTAACGTGTTTTTTATCGCTACTTCCTTTGTGTCCCCATAAAGAAATCAGGAAATACATTGGGATCAACATCATTTCCCAGAAGAAGAAGAATAAAAATAGGTCGGTGGCTAAAAATACCCCCATCACACCTGCTAAGATCCACAGCAGGTTAAAATGGAAAGCCCCTTGTGATGGCTGATTTTCATTCCACGATGAAAGTACCGCTAAGATACCTAAAATCGCAGTTAATACCGTCATCAACAATGACATACCATCAAGTGCAAATTGGATATTGATCCCTAAAGCAGGGATCCACGGCACAAAGTAATACTCTGTCCAACGTGGTGCTCCATCAGCACTAAGTAGTTGATAATCGCCTTGCAACCAAAGTTGCACAGAAATAACGAGTGTTAATCCCATCGTCAGCAACGCAACCCAACGAGGGACTTGCGAGCCGATTCGTTCAGCCTGCCAACTTAGCAGGCCACCGATGAAGGGAATAAGTATTAGCCAGGGTAATAACATGGCGCAATGTGTCCCTTAATTAAACCAGAAGCAGCAGAGCGATGACCAGCACTGCACCTAAACCGAGAGAAGCCGCATACCAACGCGCTAATCCATTTTCACTGAAACTTAATCCTTTATTGGTCCCTTTAAGCAGGCAACCGAATAGATTAAAGAATTGGTTAACAGGATCATTTTGGATAAGCCACGCCGCCCCTTTATAAGGTTTGACAAACAGCACCTCATACAATGCATCAAAGCCCCAAGCATGGAACCACCATGTTGAGAAGAAACGCCCTGTACGAGTATTAGCAACCTTAGAAACACATTGACGCTGTTTCAGGTATAACCATGCTGCAATGGCAACGCCTACTATCGCTACCACACCAGAAAGAACTTCTAATACATATTTACCCTCATGCGATGTATTTCCTTCAGGGAATACAGCACCTAACGGTTGAGTAATTAATGCACCGATAAATGTGGATAACAGTGCTAATACCGCTAATGGGAAAGTATGAGTAAATCCTTTAACTTGGTGTGCTTCGGTTTTGGTTTCACCATGGAATACGATGAAAATCAAACGGAAGGTATAAAGTGACGTAAATAACGCGCCAATTAAACCTGCAAGCATTAAGTTAAAATGTCCGTTTGAATACGCACCCCATAAGATTTCATCTTTACTAAAGAACCCTGCGGTTAACAGTGGTAATGCCGCTAATGCGCCTCCCCCAATAAGGAAACAGGCATAAACAAATGGGATCTTCTTACGTAATCCACCCATCTTAAAGATATTCTGTTCATGGTGGCAGGCAATAATCACAGAGCCTGCAGATAAGAACAGTAATGCTTTAAAGAAAGCGTGAGTCATTAAGTGGAAAATTGCCGCATCCCATGCTTGAGCACCTAAAGCCAAGAACATATAACCAATTTGGCTCATCGTTGAATAAGCAAGAATACGTTTGATATCTGTTTGTACTAAAGCGGCAAAGCCCGCTAATACTAATGTAACTGCACCGATAATACCGACTAATTCCAATACTTCTGGTGCCATTAAGAATAGCGCATTGCTACGTGCCACTAAGTACACACCTGCCGTAACCATTGTTGCGGCGTGAATTAACGCAGATACAGGTGTTGGACCTGCCATTGCATCGGCTAACCAAGTTTGTAACGGAAGCTGCGCAGATTTACCCACTGCACCGCCTAATACCATTAACATTGCCCAGTTAATGACACTTGAACCTACGGCTAATTGCTCAGGAGCAAGTACGGCCATTTCACGGAAGCTCAATGTACCTAATTGGTCAAACAGGATAAACATACCGATAGCTAAGAACACATCACCGATACGCGTTACGATAAACGCTTTCATCGCTGCCGCGCCATTGGCAGGATTGCTATAATAGAAACCAATTAACAAGTAACTACATAGACCAACCCCTTCCCATCCCATATACATCAGCATCATATTATCAGCCAGTACTAAGACAACCATACTTGCGATAAATAAGTTGGTATAAGCAAAGAAACGAGAATACCCTTCTTCACCACGCATATACCAAGATGCATACATATGAATAAGGAAACCAACGCCTGTGATAACACCGAGCATTGTTAACGAAAGACCATCAAGAACCAGTGTAAAAGGAATATTGAAATTCCCTGCTGACATCCAGTTCCATAAAGTCAGAACTTGAGTTTCTTGCCCATTGGCAAAGAAATCCATACCAACCCAAAGTGCCACTAAAGCTGATAGCCCAACCGAACCAGTACCAATCCATGCTGATACGTTTTCAGACCAACGACCATGCGAGAAAGCGAGCAATAAAAATCCCAGCAGTGGTAGCAGAATGGTTAAATAGAGTATATTCATCCGCGCATCTCACTGACTGTATCAATATTGATGTTTTGGCGATGTCGATGAAGCTGTAACAACAATGCCAGACCAATACTTGCCTCTGCCGCTGCCAAACTGATTGCCAGAATATACATTATCTGACCGTCTGTTTGACCCCAAAAGCTACCACCGACAACAAATGCCAGCGCAGCCGCATTAATCATAATTTCTAGTCCGATCAACATAAATAACAGGTTGCGGCGAAGTACTAAGCAGGTAAAACCTAACACAAACAGTACCGCAGCCAAGATCAAACCATGTTGAAGAGGTATCATTTTTGCTCCCCTGCATTTTCGTTTTCGACGAGATCGTCATGGCTCTGATCACGACCAATGTGATAAGCGACAATTAATCCTGACAATAAGAGTACAGATGCTAATTCGACAGCCAAAATATACGGCCCAAATAAGCTAATTCCGACCTCTTTCGCGCCAATCACTTCCCCAGTAATTTCGCCGTGAGTCACACTAGTAATTGCGTAAATTAATACGATTAATAGCGTCAGAGATAAAAGCGCAGGCCCAATCCAAAATTTCGGTTGTAGCCATTTTTTCTCTTGATCAACGACGGATTTACCTAAGTTGAGCATCATCACCACGAAAACGAATAACACCATAATGGCGCCAGCGTAAACAATGATTTCTAATGCACCCGCAAAATAGGCACCTAACGAGAAGAAAACTACTGAGAGCGCAATCAATGAAATCACTAAGTACAACAAAGCGTGTACAGGATTGGTATGCGTAATCACTCTCAATGTTGCAAGGATGGCAATCAGCCCCGCGATGTAAAATGCAAATTCCATGAATATCGCTCCTTACGGTAACAGGCTTTTGACATCGATAGGTTTAGCTTCATCATCCGCATCACCTTTGTCTTTGCCGTTAATCGCCATACCTGTTTTACGGTAAAAGTTATATTCAGGATATTTACCAGGTCCAGAAATCAACAGATCGTCTTTTTCATAAACCAGATCCTGACGCTTAAACTCACCCATTTCGAAATCAGGCGTTAATTGCAGTGCCGTTGTTGGACAAGCTTCTTCACATAAACCGCAGAAGATACAACGAGAAAAGTTGATACGGAAAAACTCCGGATACCAACGACCATCTTCATGTTCTGCTTTCTGTAATGAAATACAGCCTACTGGACAGACTGCTGCACACAAGTTACAAGCAACACAGCGCTCTTCACCATCAGGATCACGCGTCAACACAATACGTCCACGATAACGTGGTGCAACATTGACAGGTTCTTCCGGGTACATCTGTGTTTCACGTTTGGCGAAGGCATGCAAGCCAATCATCCAAATGCTTCGTACCTGGGTGCCGAAACCAGTCAATAACTCTTTTAAAGTCATGGTTCAATCACCCCTTATTGAGCGTTGTAAAGTATCACTGCAGCAGTTACCAGCAGATTAATAAGTGTTAACGGTAAGCAAATTTTCCAACCGAAAGACATCACTTGGTCGTAACGCGGGCGCGGTAACGAAGCACGGATAAGGATAAACATCATCATGAAAAATCCTGTTTTCAGTGCAAACCAAATGAATGACGGTAAGAAAGGACCTTGCCAACCACCAAAAAATAACGTCACGATAAGACCCGATACCGCAACGATACCGATATATTCACCAACAAAGAATAAACCAAATTTCATACCAGAATATTCAATGTGGTAACCATCAGCCAGCTCTTGCTCTGCTTCTGGTTGGTCAAATGGGTGACGGTGACAAACAGCAACCCCCGCTATCGCAAACGTAAGAAAACCAAAGAATTGTGGGATAACATTCCACATATTGGCTTGTGAGTTTACGATGTCAGTCAGGTTAAAAGAGCCGGCTTGTGCAACAACACCTAAGATTGAAAGGCCTAAGAACACTTCATAACTGACGGTTTGTGCTGATGCACGCATCGCCCCTAACAGGGAATATTTGTTATTACTTGACCAGCCTGCAAATAACACGGCATATACCGCAATACCAGCAACCATCAAGAAGAACAAAATACCGATGTTTAAGTCAGCGACAACCCATGTTGAACTAACAGGTACAATCGCAAATGACAGCAATAAAGATGAAAACGCAATCACTGGTGCAATGGTAAAGATAAAGCGGTCAGCAAATTTCGGGATCCAGTCCTCTTTAAAGAACATTTTGATCATATCCGCAATTAGCTGTGCTGAACCTGCATAACCGACACGGTTAGGCCCATAACGATTTTGGAATAAACCCAGTAAACGGCGTTCACCCATACTCATAAAAGCACCACAAGTGACCACAACAAGCAAGATCACGACGGCTTTTAAAACGGTGAGTAAAATCTCTGTAACTTCAGGAGATAACCAGCTCATTATGCAATACCCCGCAGTTGACGAACCGATACACCCACCAGCGATGGAGAAATACCTGCCATACCTAACGGCAAGCCAATTTGACCTTGAGTCAGGTGAGCACTGATTTTCACAGGTAAGGTGAATTCACGGCCTTCGTAAGTAAACATCGCTTGCTGACCTTGAGTTAACGCTAATGCTTGTGCATCTGATTCACTCAATGTTAAATAAGCGGCTTCCATACGAGATTGGATAACTTCCGAACGTTGTGATAACTCTTCACTACCAAATAAACGGTAGCAAGGTGCGACAGTCCATTGATTTTTCTGTGCATTAAATGGCGCAGGAATATCAGTGAAGTAGCCCAGTGTATTATCACCACATTCAATTAAGCGCACACCGGGATCGCCAAAACGTAAGCTGCCCCCCACTTCAGCTTGGAATTTATTCCATGCTTGTGGTGAGTTCCAACCCGGCGCCCATGCAAATGGAATTTGCTGACGAGGTGCTGTTGGGCTGTTATTACCTTCCATTGAGAATGCAAATGGGGTGTCGATATCTTTGGGTTGACGCTGTTCATGAACAGACACATTCGCCAACATAGAAGTACGACCACTATAACGATGTGGTTCACGCGCTAATTTCTGCCCACGAATACGGAATGATGCATTCGGCGCAGCATCAACGATGCCAGCAAACTGAGGAAGACTGGTTGCACAATGCGCAATAACATTGTCTAACTGTGTCCAATCCAGCGTTCTTTCATGCCATTGTGAATCAACAGCACTCAACCAACGCCAGCTTTCATGCATCACCACATCTTTGTTATAGAAAGAAGGTTCGAAAACTTGGAAGTAACGTTGTGCTCTACCCTCTTGACTCACCATTGTGCCATCGCTTTCAGCGAATGAAGAAGCTGGGAGAACAAGATGGGCTTTCGCCATAATGTCTGTTTGCTGATGGTCGATAACAATAATGTTATCTACTTTAGCAATCGCATCATCAATCACGTCTGCATCGTAATGGCGATACAAATCGTTTTCCATTACCACAACCGTGTTAGCTTGACCACTACGCATCATTTTTAATGCATCATCAAGTGGCTGTGCATTCATCATGGCAAGACCCATGCTGTTCGCATCATCAGCAACGAAAGAAAGTCCTACTTCATTACCTTTTGCTTTTAATGCAAAAGCAATGTTAGCTGCGGCTTTAATAACGTCTTCGCTACCGGCATGACTACCACTGATAATTAATGGTTTCTTCGCTTGAGAAAGTGCTTGAACAACCATGTCGATATGTTTCTTCAGCGCTTCATCAATGCCATCAACAGCAGGTGCATCACCGTTAATGTTATTAGCAATCGCAAAGCCCAAACGCGCTTGATCAACAACGGGAGCACGATAACTCCATGCAGCAACATCATCGAGGCGAGTTTCATCAACATGAGTAACAAATAGCGGATATTTTGCACGTTGCCCGATATTCATAATCGCAGCAATTTGCCAGTCAGCCACTTTCTGAGCTGCCGCCATTTCACGCGCTTTGCCTTTCACTGCCTGACGTACAGACAATGCCATACGAGCACCTGTTTGTGTTAAATCTTCACCTAACACTAAAACCGCATCGTAATCTTCAATTTCACGTAGAGATGGAGTGTGAACTCCCCCTTTTTGTAAAATATCTAACATTAAAGTCAGTCGTTTTTGCTCTGATGCAGAGATACCGCTATAAAAGTTTTCAGCGCCTACAACTTCACGTAATGCAAAGTTACTCTCAATACTTGCGCGTGGGGAACCGATACCCACGATACGCTGGCTTTTCTTCAGCATATCCGCAGCGGCTTGAGTTGCCTGAACAGCGTTAATTTCTAACCAGTTGCTGCCTAAACGTTTTTTAGGCTGACGAGGTCTGCTTGCTAAATTCACATAACCATAGCCAAAACGACCTCGGTCACAAAGAAAATAGCGGTTTACCGTTCCGTTATAACGGTTTTCGATACGACGTAATTCACCATAGCGTTCACCTGGGCTTGTGTTACAACCCATGCTACAACCTTGGCAAATACTCGGTGCAAACTGCATATCCCACTTACGGTTATAACGCGATGAGTGAGTTTTATCAGTAAATACCCCAGTCGGACAAATTTCAACCAAGTTACCCGAGAATTCGCTCTCTAATGTGCCATCTTCAACGCGTCCAAAGAATACGTTGTTATGCGCACCAAAGACGCCAAGATCAGTACCATCGGCATAGTCTTTGTAGTAACGAACACAGCGGTAACAAGCAATACAACGGTTCATTTCATGAGAAATAAACGGTCCCAGATCTTGGTTTCTATGTGTGCGCTTAGTAAAGCGATAGCGACGCATAGTATGACCCGTCATTACCGTCATATCTTGAAGGTGGCAGTTACCGCCTTCTTCACAAACTGGACAGTCATGAGGATGGTTTGTCATATACCATTCAACAACGCTTTCACGAAATTTTTTCGCTTCTTCGTCATCAATAGAGATAAACGTGCCATCAGTCGCGGGTGTCATACAAGACATCACTAAACGACCGCGGGTATCCTCAGCATTTTGATACTGCTTCACCGCACACTGGCGGCAAGCGCCAACGCTTCCTAGCGCTGGGTGCCAGCAAAAATAAGGAATATCTAAGCCTAAATTAAGACAGGCTTCTAACAGGTTATCAGCCCCGTTAACTTCATATTCTTTGCCGTCTACATGAATCGTAGCCATAGTCAGCATGCTTCCCAA
Organism: Shigella sp. FC1967; assembly: GCF_001743005.1. Taxonomy (NCBI): domain Bacteria; kingdom Pseudomonadati; phylum Pseudomonadota; class Gammaproteobacteria; order Enterobacterales; family Enterobacteriaceae; genus Shigella; species Shigella sp. FC1967. The sequence goes on from NZ_MIIZ01000976.1 coordinate 10,034, forward strand.
AGGCCTGCACAGCAGGCGTTAAACCTAGAATGTGTCGTGAAAAATTACCAGCGGCTTTTCAGCAAGTTAGGCTGAATGCCTCTGATCAAGTTGGCATTGGTATAATCTTCTTGAATAATGCCAGCCTCAAATTCTTCACGGAAATATTTAATGGCGCTTTGTAAAGGTTCTACTGCACCCGGTGCGTGAGCACAGAATGTGTGTCCCGGACTTAAAGAACGACATAAATGCTCAAGGGTTTCGATATCACCGGGGCGACCTTTACCTTTTTCTATCGCACGTAAGATTTCGACACTCCATGGCAAGCCATCACGACAAGGAGTACACCAGCCACAAGACTCGCGAGCAAAGAACTCTTCTAAGTTACGGGTTAATGAAACCATATTAATTTCATTATCTACCGCCATCGCAAGTGCGGTGCCTAAACGGCTACCTGCTTTCGCAATCGTGCCAAAATCCATTGGAAGATCGAGGTGATCTTCTGTTAAGAAGTCAGTACCTGCTCCACCCGGTTGCCATGCTTTCAGCTTAAGCCCATCACGCATACCACCAGCGTAATCTTCAAGGATCTCACGCGCGGTGGTGCCGAATGGTAATTCCCATAAGCCTGGATATTTCACACGGCCTGAAAATCCCATTAATTTAGTTCCCGCATCAGGGCTTTTACCTTCACTTAAGCCGATATACCAATCTTTGCCATGTTCAATAATCGCAGGCACGTTACACAGTGTTTCAACGTTATTGACACAAGTTGGTTTACCCCATACACCTGATGTTGCAGGGAATGGCGGTTTAGAACGCGGGTTAGCACGACGGCCTTCTAATGAGTTGATTAATGCTGTCTCTTCACCACAGATGTAACGACCTGCACCAGTGTGGACAAACAGTTCAAAATCAATTCCTGAACCAAAGATATTTTTGCCAAGAAAGCCAGCTGCTTTTGCTTCCTCAATGGCATGGCGTAAATTCTTAGCCGCTTCGATATATTCACCACGAAGGAAAATATAACCACGGTAAGCTTTTAGTGCGTGAGCACCGATAATCATTCCTTCAATTAACAGATGTGGAAGTTCTTCCATTAAGAGACGGTCTTTATAAGTACCCGGCTCCATTTCATCTGCGTTACAAAGGATGTAACGGATATTCATGCTTTCATCTTTTGGCATCAGGCTCCATTTCAAGCCTGTTGAGAATCCAGCACCACCACGACCTTTTAGCCCTGCATCTTTAACTTCAGTGGTCACCTCAGTCGGTGACATACCTTTTAATGCTTTCTCTGCCGCTTTATAACCGTTTGTAGCACGGTATTCATCCAGCCACACAGGCTGACGATCATCACGTAAGCGCCACGTTAGCGGGTGCGTTTCTGCGCTACGAATAATCGGTTTTGCTCCTGAAATTGCTGTCATGGATACTGCTCCAGTAACGTTTCAATCTCTTCAGGTTTAACAAAGCTGTGAGTATCGTCATCTACCATCATGGTAGGACCTTTATCACAATTACCTAAACAGCAGGTTGGTAGTAACGTAAAGCGACCATCTGGTGTAGTTTGACCAGGAATGATATTAAGGTGCTTTTCAATTGCTGCCTGAATGCCTTGATAACCTGTAATATGACAAACCACGCTGTCACAAAAACGAATAATGTGACGACCAACGGGTTGACGGAAAATTTGACTATAGAACGTAGCAACGCCTTCAACATCGCTAGCGGGGATCCCAAGAACATCCGCAATCGCATAAATTGCGCCGTCTTCAACCCAACCGCGGTTCTTTTGTACAATTTTCAGTGCTTCAATAGAGGCTGCACGCGGATCTTCGTAATGATGTTTTTCTTGTTCAATTTCAGCACGTTCTTCTTCAGTTAAAACAAACGTTGCTTTCTTTGAATGTGTGACATCAACGATTTCGATCTGCACTGCATCATCTTTTTGGTTTAATTCATTTTGCATGATTAACGATCCACATCCGACATTACAAAATCAATACTTCCCAGATACACAATCAAGTCAGAAACCAGACTACCGCGGATAACCGCTGGGATTTGTTGCAAGTGAGCAAAACTTGGCGTACGAATACGCGTACGGTAACTCATCGTGCTGCCATCACTGGTTAAGTAATAGCTGTTGATCCCTTTAGTGGCTTCAACCATCTGGAATGATTCATTAGCAGGCATAACAGGACCCCATGAAACCTGTAAGAAGTGGTTAATCATGGTTTCAATATGCTGTAATGTACGCTCTTTTGGTGGAGGCGTTGTCAGTGGATGGTCTGCTTTAAATGGCCCTTCTGGCATATTTTTATAGCACTGTTCCAGAATGCGTAAGCTTTGGCGTAATTCTTCTACCTTCAGCATGACACGGTCATAACAGTCGCCATTACTTGCTACTGGGATTTCAAATTCAAAGTTTTCATAACCTGAATATGGACGCCATTTACGGACGTCAAACTCAACGCCTGTTGCACGAAGACCCGCACCTGTTACCCCCCACTCTAATGCTTCTTTAGCATTATATGAGGCAACGCCAATAGTACGACCTTTCAATATACTGTTTTGCAATGCCGCTTTTACGTAAGAATCTAGACGTTTTGGCATCCAATCTAAAAATTCACGTAATAAGCGCTCCCAACCTCGTGGTAAGTCATGAGCAACACCACCGATACGGAACCATGCTGGGTGCATACGGAATCCCGTAATCGCTTCAACAATGTTGTAAACTTTTTGACGGTCAGTAAAAGCAAAGAACACTGGCGTCATTGCACCAACGTCTTGGATAAAAGTACTGATATACAGTAAGTGGCTATTAATACGGAATAGCTCTGACAGCATGACACGAATGACTTTAACGCGTTCAGGCACTTCAATACCGGCAAGTTTTTCCACTGCAAGTACATAAGGCATTTCGTTAACGCATCCGCCGAGGTATTCGATACGGTCTGTGTATGGGATATAGCTATGCCAAGATTGGCGCTCGCCCATTTTTTCAGCGCCACGGTGGTGATAACCCACGTCAGGCACACAGTCAACTATTTCCTCCCCATCAAGCTGAAGAATAATACGGAATGCACCGTGAGAGGATGGATGGTTAGGGCCGAGGTTTAAGAACATAAAGTCCTCATTCTCCGTACCGCGTTTCATCCCCCACTCTTCAGGTTTGAATGTCAGCGATTCCATTTCCAGATCCTGTTTCTGCTTTGTCAGCACATAAGGATCGAACTCTGTTGCACGAGCAGGATAGTCTTTACGCAGTGGATGACCTTCCCAATCAGGAAGCATCATAATACGGCGTAAATTTGGATGCCCATTAAAGACAATCCCAAACATATCCCAGACTTCGCGCTCATACCAATTCGAGTTAGGAAAGAGAGATGTAATAGTCGGAACATTAAGATCATTTTCACTTAATGCGACTTTCAGCATGATATCTTTATTACGATCGATTGATATCAGATGATAGAAAACGGAAAAGTCTGCTGCGGGTAAGCCTTGACGATGCGTACGAAGACGCTCATCAAAACCATGCATATCAAACAGCATGACATAAGGTTTTGGTAAAGATTTGAGATATTGTATTACCTCAATAAGTTGTTCCCGTTTTACCCAAACAACTGGCATGCCAGTACGAGTAGGCTGGAACGTAAACGCATCTGGCCCAAATTTCTGACGCAGTTCATTAACGACCTGATCATCAATATGATCGGTCGTTTCCCACGCTGGCCGAGCGCCTTTTTGCGCTATCTGATCGGTCATTTCTATTCACCACAACGTTGATCAGGGTTACTATGATCGCAACACATTGCTCTGGTTACGTCTTAGGCAAAAGCCTTTAAATTTCGTCAGGAGTTCGCAGGTTTTTCACTGCAATACGTTCACCGTGTTTTCTTTCTCGTTCTGATTGCATATTGGCACGGTAAACGCCTTGGTCGCCGACAACCCATGATAATGGGGCGACGTTCTTTACCAATGGACTCTTGTAATAACATCAATGCTTGCATGTAAGCTTCAGGGCGTGGTGGACATCCAGGAATATACACATCAACGGGAATAAACTTATCCACACCTTGCACTACTGAATAGATGTCGTACATACCACCAGAGTTTGCACATGCCCCCATAGAGATAACCCATTTAGGCTCTAACATCTGATCGTATAAACGTTGAATGACGGGAGCCATCTTAGTAAAACAAGTACCCGCAACAACCATAAAGTCAGCTTGACGAGGTGATGCACGTAATACTTCTGAACCAAAACGAGCCACGTCATGAACAGCTGTAAATGACGTCACCATTTCAACGTAACAACAGGAAAGACCAAAGTTATATGGCCATAAAGAGTTTTTCCGTCCCCAATTCACAACGTCATGCAACGCATGTTCCAGTTTTCCCATATACACGCTGCGATGAACGTGAGCATCTAATGGGTCACTGACAATTTCCTGTGATTGCAGGGGATAACGGTCATTCTCACCGTTCGGATCAATGCGGGTGAGCGTATAATCCATTTCTAATGCCTCGCTTATTACTGCTGCGGATGTTTGCCGCTGGTTAATCGAACATGGCTTTTACTCGCAGTTTCACGGCGAGAGCGAACAGGTGTCCAATCTAATGCACCTATACGAACCAAATAGAATAATCCAGCTAATAAAATAGCGATGAAGACTGATGCTTCAATAAAGCCTAACCAGCCAACTTCACGAACGGAAACAGCCCAGGCATAAAGAAACAGTGCTTCAACATCGAAAATAACGAAAAACATGGCAACTAAATAGAATTTAGCTGACATGCGCAGACGAGCGCTGCCAACAGAATCAAGACCAGATTCATAAGGAACATGTTTTGCCCTTGCCTGTGCGCGTCCGCCTAAATAGCGGGCACCCAACAACATGAGCGAACATAACCCCAATGCGCCTATGAGGAAGACAGCAAATGCCCAATGATGGGCGATAACTTCGGTGGTTGTAGACATACTCATTGCTTACTCATCAAAGGTGGTGTCAATTAACCAACTCTTATCCGGCGGTTTACACCACATTTCTAATTACGAAAAAAAAAGGCGAATTAAACAGACTTGCTAATTAAAGAAATAATAACAGTCTATTTATACCTTTCTTCTTTTTTAGAAAACTTTGCGACAAATCACTCAGTTTTCTATCGCGATTTAACAAATTTAACACTCATTTTTAACACGCAATTACCGGCTAATGCTAAAACGTGTCAGTCAACCGACAAACTTTATGCTAACACGCTTAGTCTAACCGATAATTCGATTTTACTACACCAGTATCTCAGGAAAAACCTGATTCAACACAGGCAAATGTGCCTTATTTTTTTGATCAAACTCACAAAATAGTCGAAAAAATACTTAATCAGTTTAAAATTTATCCAAATTTTAACAAATTAACTTTCTAATATTGTGGCAGAGGTCAAATATCCGTTTAGATTTACTTTTTTATTCTCTTAAAACCTAGACAATCTTTTTATTTGTTAACAAATCCTACAAGTGATTAACCAAGGGGGAAGGTAAACATTTTTTTAACAAGCAATTAAGGT
>NZ_MIIZ01000977.1:0-1519 GCF_001743005.1 Shigella sp. FC1967
AAAAACGTGCTCGTGTTGACGATGCGTTGCATGCAACTCGCGCAGCCGTTGAAGAAGGTGTTGTTGCGGGTGGTGGTACTGCGCTGGTTCGTGTTGCTAACGCTCTGCGTGAGATGGTTGGTGATAACGAAGAACAAACAGTCGGTATCCGCGTTGCATTACGTGCAATGGAATCTCCAATGCGTCAAATCGTTGCTAACGCAGGTGAAGAACCCTCTGTTGTTGTAAACAAAGTGAAAGCAGGTGAAGGTAACTACGGTTATAACGCTGCAACTGATGATTACGGCGATATGATTGACATGGGTATCTTAGATCCAACTAAAGTGACTCGTTCTGCACTGCAATTTGCTGCATCTATCGCAGGTCTGATGATCACAACAGAAGCGATGATCACAGATTTACCTAAAGACGACAAAATGGATTTAGGTGCTGCTGGCGGTATGGGCGGCATGGGTGGAATGGGCGGCATGATGTAATCATGTAGTCTAAATACTACTGCTTCCTAAGAAAGCCTGTAAGCTTATAGTTTACAGGCTTTTTTTGTTGACTTATCTTTCTGTAATATCTAATACTGTCCCAAGATTTCTTATGTTGTAGTGGTTATAACTAGGGGGATCTTTTTTAAATCTAATTTATTTTTATTTGTTTTCTATCATGATACCCCGCCTAAAGCACTCGGATGTTAGGGCAATATTGATCTGATTAACGATCAGCTTAAGAATGTTGACTCTGGTACTGCCACCACGCATCTGAAAAAAACGCTGATTGGGTTGACCAAAAAATTTAACAAACTATGTAGCTTCGATGATCGCTTGTGGCACTACGCTGATAGATGTATCACTATTGATTTGGTGATGGTGTTAAGGTTAACTACGGCAAATTTGGCGATCTGCTGGTGGATGTGAAGGCTATTACCAGCAGTGTACCTGAGGAGATTTAATGAAGATAGCGGCGATTTATACACAAAGTGTCGGCCCGTTAGGCGACGCGGAAATTAGCTTTAAAAACGACTGGACGGGAGAGGTTGAGGGGAACGTCCTCCTTACTGGCCCAAATGGCTGCGGTAAATCGACACTGCTTCGCGGCATTGCTATGTTGTGGGATGCATTAGGGTATTGGCTTGATCATAACAAATCAATGGCTACGGGCCATTCTTCAAAAAAATGGCTCCAACGCTGGGGTTCTTTTGCTGTAGTTTTCTCTGATCTTAAATGCTCTAACCAGTCCCCTGTTCGTGTTGGTTTATTCTTCGGAAATGAGGATTATCTTGATAAAATCGTCGATGAACAACCGTCTAACACTATTTGGATTGGAGAAGTTAGCGAGGGGAAAAGGAAAAATAGTCTAATTACGGTGAATGGGTTTTGCACTGATTATGTACTTAAAGAGTGGTTGCAGGAACTTTCTGTTACTCGTGCACAAGTTGTACTAGGAATGCTTCATTCAAATATGGATCTATCAATCCCAAATATCATCTATCTGGATGCGGAAGAACGGCGTTGGATTGTGCCCCAAAAAA
>NZ_MIIZ01000978.1:0-1516 GCF_001743005.1 Shigella sp. FC1967
AAAAAAAGCGGTCTAATGAGTAGCGGTGGCATTGGCTTTAATGTCGGTAAACAATCCTCCCGCCATGAAGTGGATGAAAAAGGCATCACCCAAAGCCAAAGTGTCAGCACTATTGGCAGCACACAAGGTAATGTCAATATCACCGCTAGCAACAAACTGCATGTGGGCGGCGCTGACCTGATTACCCAAAAAGACTTAAATCTCACGGGCGATAGCGTCCAAATCGACCTAGGCTATGATAAACGTACTCGCACCGAAACCTTTGAAACCAAGCAAAGTGGGTTTGGTGTTGCACTCTCTGGCAGTGCAGGTAGCGCCCTCAATACTGCCGTCAGCACCGCACAACAAGCTCGCAAAGAAAGTGACGGTCGTTTAAGTGCTCTACAAAACACCAAAGCGGTGTTATCGGGTGTTCAAGCCCAGCAAGCGGTTGAGTTAGATGGGCTGAAAACTGATGTTGCAAATGCACACAACCTTGCCAACAACCTTAAACCGGGCGATGAAGGCTATCAAAAAGGCGCCACCAATACAGTTGGTGTCAGTGTGTCTTACGGCAGCCAATCGTCGAAAAGCGAAACCCATACCGACAGCCGCCAGTCGCAAGGCAGCACCTTAAATGCCGGACAAAATCTGTCGATTATCGCAACGGGTAAAAATAAAGACAGCAACCCAGACAGCGGTAATATCACGGTCGCCGGCAGTGAACTCAAAGCCGGTAAAGACTTATCACTGTCTGCCACACAAGATATCAACCTTGTTTCTGCCCAAAACACCGAGCAAACTACCCGCCAAAACAGCAACAAAGGCGGCAGTATCGGCGTTGGTGTAGGTGTGGGTGCTGGTGGCTACGGGGTCAATGTCTCCGCTTCCGTTAACCAAGGCAAGGGCCATGAAAATGGTAATGGACTCACTCACACCGAGACCACGTTAGATGTAGGCAATAAACTCACCTTAAACAGTGGACAAGATACCACCCTCAAAGGCGCTCAAGTCAGTGGCGAACAAATCACTATCAATGTCGGTCGTGACCTCACTTTACAAAGTGAGCAAGACAGTGACCGTTATGACGCCAAACAGCAAGAGGTCAGCGTCGGTGGCGGTTACACGATAGGGGGCACGCCAAACATCAATATTAGTGCCAGCAAAGACAAAATACACAGTAACTACGACAGTGTGAAAGAACAAACCGGTATTTTTGCGGGTAAAGAGGGCTTTGATATCCATGTCAAAGACCATACTCAGCTTGCCGGTGCTGTGATTGCGTCGACGGCGGACAAAGATAAAAATAGCCTCGATACGGGCACATTAGGCTGGAAAGATATCGACAACAAAGCTGACTTTACCGCCGAGCACACGGGTGGCTCGATTGGCACCGGTGGCCCAATTGGTAGCCAACTCCTTACTAATGCCGCCGGCGGATTATTATCTAATGCCAATAACAGCGGACAGACTGAAGGCACTACCCACGCTGCCATCTCTGAGGGGAAATGGTTAATCCGTGATACGGATAATCAAA
>NZ_MIIZ01000979.1:0-1508 GCF_001743005.1 Shigella sp. FC1967
TTTTTTTTGCCGATGATTTCCGAAATATCACAAGTGTGTATGGACTTGACCGCGTTCACTGCGTCCATTAAGCGCGAATGGCGTATAGCGACGCGATCATCACCAAGCTGGATCTGGAACCTTCTGTTGTTGAGGTTTATGGGCGAGCGCCATACAACGTGCTGCTGCTTGCTGACTCCTATGACCATCGCAAAAGGAGGCTCTGGCGGGTTGATTAGGAAAAAGCCGCGATCAACCTTTTTGGCAAACGGGTAAATGGCTTGCGGTGTGATAACAACACTGGATAGCTGCATTTGGAAGCGGCCATCGGCCATGACAGAGGCGCAGCCAACACAACGATATGGTGCTGACATGTCAGCCAAATCATTTTGATTGGTGAAGGTTTTGGTTAACACCATCTCGTCACAGGCATCACCAGCTTTGATGGCACCTCCGCAGATACCGCAGTGTGAGTCATGGTCTGCATGAGTGCTGCTGACTATATTGATGGGGTGATACTTGGCAATCATTTGCGAAACTGTCAGAGGCATGATTGAAATACCCCCTTTTTGTTTTGCTTGAAAATGAGGCCGTGGCCGCGAGATGTCATGCCGCCCATTTGCCAAATACCTTGGAGATCAATATTGGCAATAAACTGAGCGTGCATCATGTGCATCCACTTCTTGTTCTGGTTTTGGAATTGGGTTTCCAGCCCAAGATCACGTACAGAAGCGAATTGAAGTTGAAGGTCCTGGTCATCCGGAAGAGCTGTAAGAACTCCTTCCTTAACCGCTTGTGCCAACATGCTTTTGAGTAGCACGGTCAGACGACCTTCCTCACCGAGCGCCTTCCGATGCTCCTTTTTGTCGATACAACGCGACACGAGATAGACGTTAGGCTCCTGAGTAACAAAAGCCTTCTTCTCGAATTGCAGAATTTGCACCTTCGGCATTAAGCCGTTGAGCATTGAAAACAACTTGGGTGTTTGTATGGCCTGGAGCACCGGATACATAAGGTCCTTGATGTCTTCCTCGCTCCGTTCACTGACAAAGCCGACAAACCCTTTGCCACCAACAAACCTGTAGGCAGGCTTTTCATTTAAGGGTTTGCCGTTTTCGTCATAGTGAAAAAAACGATGGCAGTTCTCCTGACCGTTCAGGACTTTCGCAGTGGCCTCCCGCAGCTCGTTGGGGCCAATGCTTATGCCTCTTGGGAGGCATAGTTTGAGCATGTATTGGTTCACCGCTGGTGCTCCTCTTTTCTTGACTTATAAAGAGCGTATCAGTACGATTTTACCAAGTCAACTCGTAGAGGAAAGATTATGGCGAAGGTTAAGATTCCGCAGCAGCTCGCCCAAGCGCTATTGCCTGACAACACAGAAGACATCCTTAGCAAGGATGATCAAAAAAAAGTCGCAGATGTTGCGAAGAAAATCATCGTCGATGCGATAGAGAGGGGACTCGGGCCGAAGATGGATGCCCAGAGCGATGAGGGGAGTGTCGCATTCCACTACAACCTGACGTTCCCCC
>NZ_MIIZ01000980.1:0-1500 GCF_001743005.1 Shigella sp. FC1967
GGAAAGGGCAATCAAACTCATCAGCCTTAACTTCATTTATTAAAATGATGATTTTATCATTATCAATATTATCTGAATAATGAATAATAATATCAGGAAGTAATACACCATATTGTAAAATAAATTCTTTTTTTAACCACTTTTCAAAAACCAGTTTTGAAAGATATATCTTTTTCTTAGAAGAGACAGTAATAATTAAAGGTTAATGTTTCTGCTTGAGATAATGTAATATCTTCTTTTAATAAGCTATTCTCAGATTCTAACTCATTTTTATTTGAAAATAGATTTGAAATAAGTCCTTTTTTACTATCTGAATCTGAATCACGATCTTCACTCTTATCTTTTTGATTATCCTTTATCACTTCTTTTTTATTTACTTTCCATTGCTTTTTAAAGAAATATCCCCCTAATAAAACAGACAGAATAAGAAATACGGGGGTTGGAAATCCAGGTAAAAAACCAATGATAAAAGCGAGGATCGCTGTCACTAGTAAAGCAAAATCTTGAGCAAGTAGCTCATTCATAATACTAAAACCAAGATTGCTATTCTCACCGCCAACACGAGTGACAATAAAACCAGCACTAATAGAAATCAGTAATGCCGGGATTTGAGCAACTAGCCCATCACCAATAGTTAAAAGCGTATACGTATGTAGTGCCTCTGTAATGGAGAGATCCATTTGTGCCATACCAACAGAGATCCCGCCAATTAAGTTAACAAAGATAATCACAATACCAGCAATTGCATCACCTTTAATAAACTTCATTGCCCCATCAAAAGAACCATATAACTGACTTTCTTGCCCTAGTTCTTTCCTTCTTATTTTCACTTCTTCGTTATTAATGATGCCTGATTTTAAATCTGCATCGATGCTCATCTGTTTTCCTGGCATTCCATCCAAAGAAAAACGAGCAGCAACTTCTGCAACTCGTTCTGAACCTTTCGTAATAACTAAAAATTGTACGATGGTGACGATAGAGAAAACAACAAAACCAACGACGAGATTTTCACCAATAACAAACTCACCAAATGAAGTAATTATTTCCCCAGCATCAGCATCTAATAATATTAATCGACTTGTACTAATAGAAAGAGCAAGCCTAAAAAGTGTCGTAATAAGCAATAATGCAGGAAACGTCATAAAGTTCAATATACGAGTAATATAAAATGAACTCATGAAGATAAGTAAAGAAATAGTAATATTGAGCCCAATAAGAAAGTCTACAATATAAGTTGGCAACGGTATAATTAACATCATAATAACCAAAATCATAACCGATAATACGATTAATTCTGGTTTGTTTTTTATTGCCAATAGAAATTCTATAAATCATAGAGATTATCCATAAATTATTTTATATATTTTCTTTGTTGATATTGTTCTAATCGAAGATAGTTATCTATAAAATTTTTGCATAATTATTTGGCATTCATCTCTAAAATCATCAGATAAATATAATGATTCTGGATATTCATTAAACATTGTTTTTAGGCCTTGT
>NZ_MIIZ01000981.1:0-1482 GCF_001743005.1 Shigella sp. FC1967
AATATCCTTGAGGCGCTGGTCGTTTTCTTCTTCCAGACAGCGCTCAGCGATGTCGTCAACCTTCATCTCTTTACCTTTCTCTTCCCACAGGCGAGAAAGGACCTGTTTCAGCGCAGAGATTTGCCATTCATCCAGCAAGCCTTTGGCCGAGGCATCGCACAAACGAGGCTGACAATCGCGTCTTCTTCGTCCTCGTAGTTCTGTATGAGCTCGAACGGGTTGAGGCAGACGTGCGTTCCTTCTTCAAAGTGAACGAAGTCGCCATTGAGCATTTCCGACAGCTTCTGGTATGACTTACCGGCATCAATAACCCAGACCTGAGCACCCTCGGACAAGTAGGAAAAAATCAGTTCGTTGGTAAGGAACGATTTACCCGAGCCGGATTCGGCTGCGATCACCAGGTTCTTGTTGGTATTACTGTCGTGAAGAGACAGACTCATGAGCTGGCCGTTGCGGGAAATCAGCGCAGCATGATAGGTCCCGGTCCCCTTCCATTCCCCGAACACCGGCAGGACCACAGCAGCCTGCTCGGTTGTCATGGTCTTGTAGCGGAATAGGTCTCGCACTGCATCTCGGTCGGTACAGAATGGCAGGCAGTTGAGGAACATCGGCAGAGCAACGAACTTATCCTCCATCAGCTCGAACCTAGATTCACGCCAGATGTTTCGTGCGGCCATCGCCGCCGCTTCAACACGTTCTTTGGTTGGAGCAAATAAAACCACCGAATAGGTGATCTTGACTGGCTTAGCCCCCTCTTTCATCGACTCATAGAGAGTGTCGAAGCTCTCCTTTTTGTCCGCCAGCACCGGCACGAATTTGAGCATCGGCCCGTAGGCTTGGTTTACAGTGAACTGGCGTTTGCGCTCCAGAGTGTTTTTCGTGCTTTCTGCCTCAGGGAAAAACACATTGGTCACGACCATGTAGTTTTCTTTGATGCTGGAGTTGCCGCCGCTGAGATCCCCGGCATAGGTCAACGCATCACCAAAGTAGAAAACGTCAGGCAGCTTTTTCGCTGACATGACTTTCGCGTGGTAGTCACCCAGCCTGATGCCGTTCTTGCTGACTTCCACGTCGGTGCCGTAATCGAAGATTTGCTCGCAGATGGGCTTATCCATCTCCCAATCCACAGAGTCATGTCGCCATGAAGCATCCGGCCCCCAATTCAGGATGGTGCTCATGATCCGGATGTAGTTCACCGCCGTCATTGTGCGGGGACGCAGACCAACGGTTTGAAGCGATGATTCGACCTTCGTGCGAAGCTGTGCGAGCTGCTGGAGTTCGCTTTCAGTCGGGTTATTGTTCTTGATGGGGACTTTGCACGTAACGAACAGCTTGAGGTCTTGGATCAAGCCATTGTCGTAGATACCTTTGTTGGTCTTGGCAAATATGCGATCTGTCGTGTGGTGCTGGAGGAAGTTAATCCTTTCCTTGATGACAGATGTCAGCAGCTCGTGACGGAAGCCATCACGCAACCCCATCATC
>NZ_MIIZ01000982.1:0-1480 GCF_001743005.1 Shigella sp. FC1967
TCTGATCTTTACGACAAAGTATCGACGTAAGCTATTTGACGGACAGATGCTCGCTCAACTGCGTGATGCATTTGACTCCGCTGCGGCAAAACTTGAATGCGAAATTATTGAGATGGACGGAGAGCCTGACCATGTGCATCTGCTGGTTGCTTACCCGCCAAAACTGGCGGTCAGTGTGATGGTCAACAATTTGAAATCAGTATCGTCGCGCCTGCTGCGCCAGCAAAACACACATTTGCGGACGCAAAGTAAAACGGGACTTTTTGTGGTCAAGGTCGTACTTTGTCTGTAGCACCGGAGGGGCAACGATTGAAACACTCAGAGCCTACGTTCAGAGCCAGTCAACGCTTGATTGATCTTTAAAGCCCTGCGGCCTTTTCGCCTTATACCCCCGCCCGCACTGGGCGAGGGTTTACGGCGTTTTTCGCTAACGAACCAAGCTCTTCTTTCAGCCATGGAAACCAGTTATCCTTTGGAGATGCAATATAACCATGAACAATAACAACTCTTTTGCCTTTCACTCATCCTCCTTGTTAGACATATATTATTGGAATAATAAGTTGTATAAGATAAAGAAAATCCCACTCAAACGAGCATTTGATAAAATTTAGAGTGATAAATAATAAATTACCAGCTATTTGATGATGGTAAGGTAATTACAGATCAAATGCAATAAAACACTGTTTTTATAACCAGTTATTTTGTAACTTTATAAAATAGAATTTCTGTACTATTTTCCTCACTAAAGTAGTCGCTGATTAACCCTTATATAACGGCTTCCAATTTCTACGCCATATTCTTTCATTAAGTTCTCGAAGTAAACAAAGTGTCCGAGTTTAGTTAAAAGAATACAGACACACAGTTATTGTGTGAATGTGAGGTGTTGTGATTGATTTTGTGGTCGCAGAGGCGAAAAAAGACCGCCTAAACGATCTTTTTATATCAATATAATGGGATTAGTTAGAATGGCTACAATCATTGACAGTATAATAAATAACCATGTCTTTTATATATTGATTATCACTTGAATTATCGATAATTTCCCCTGTACTTAAGTTAATTCGATGCGTTGGCTCTTTAGAACACAAAATGACGAGTCTCATCGATTCTGGAGTTACCGTAGTCAGTTGTGAGAAGAAATGGGAAATGACTAAAATATTTCCTTTTTCATCGCAAGGTAATTCAGAAAATTTAACGGACCAACCAGCAGCAAACTCATTTCTAATGGAAAGTGGACCACTCTGACCTTTAATATCTATTGATGTATGTAACAAGAACGTTCCAGTCATCGTTGAACACTTTACCGCTATCCGTATTTTTATAACCTACTGCAATATTTTGAGGAATATTATTTAAACTAAAATGACGACTACCCAATACGGGATAAAAACCTGAATCTGACATTGTATTTTCTCCTATAATTAAAAGTACTGTTTAAATATACAGTATTTTTAATTTATTAATCTAAGAACTGTCCTAA
>NZ_MIIZ01000983.1:0-1474 GCF_001743005.1 Shigella sp. FC1967
ATTCAATATTATGGTGTCAATTTGGCAGGCTTGAGAAGAGTATAAGTACATTCAAATGCTGCCTTCTGAATACGATAAATATCTTGGCTATCTGTTGTGGATTGGACAACGGCATCGCCCGATTGAAAACGTTGCAATTCCCCCCAAGGTGCCTTCATAACAAATGGAGGTGTAGATTCCGGTACAATAAAGTAATTCATTTCGATACCTTTTGGCGTAAAAGGCTGATAATCACTAGGATAAGAACCTACATTAATTTCACTATTTTCTGCGATATTGTAACGTTGAACAAATTTGGCTTTTCTTACCAAGATCTCTTCATTACCTGTTTCTGGGCAAATATTTTGTACTACCCAATCACCTACTTTTGCTGGTTCTGAAACGGTTTCAATTCCTTCACCTTTAATTATCGTTGTGATGATCTCACCTTCTTTAGCGGGTCTTGCTAAGACCGGTTTTGTTTTAATGGCAACACCGGTGATCCCTGCTTGCTGAGCTTGCGTAAAGTAAGCTACGCGTTCTTTTTGCGGTAATTGAGAAAGATCATTAGCACATACAAATGAAGGAATTAAGGTTAAACCTATCAATAGTATTTTTGTTCTGTTTTTCTTATAGAGCTTGTCGCGACTTGAATAACGGCTTTGTATATAAAAAGGCATTGAATTGTTTCCTGGTAAATATCATTCGTACTTAATACGCTAGTGAAGCATCTCTAAATGTTAAAGCGATTATGGCAGGAAATAAAACATTGGCACGAGTAAAATCAGTTACCTAGCCGAAAAAGATCAAAAAATCGAGAGTTCTCACAACTTAGAAAAGAAAACATGTAATTAAGAGAAAAAAGGGGTAAGTCGTTAAATAAAGCATTAGGATGTTTCATCATCAAGCCTATTTAATTAAAAGGAATTACTTATGCAAATAATTTACCCTGATGACTATTCAAAAACAGGAAAACCTGATGAGGCCTTTGAACAAGAATATCGTTGCGTTCAAAGGCTAAATATTCATTGTTTGTTACTCTCATCAGAAGATATGGCATTAGCGAAAAACGCCGTAAACCCTCGCCCAGTGCGGGCGGAGATATAAGGCGAAAGGCCTGCAGGGCTTTAAAGATCAATCAGGCGTTGACTGGCTCTGAACGTAGGCTCAGAGTGTTTCAATCGTTGCCCCTCCGGTGCTACAGACAAAGTACGACCTTGACCACAAAAGTCCCCGTTTTACTTTGTGTCCGTAAATGTGTGTTTTGCTGGCGCAGCAGGCGCGACGATACTGATTTCAGATTGTTGACCATCACACTGACCGCCAGTTTTGGCGGGTAAGCAACCAGCAGATGCACATGGTCAGGCTCTCCGTCCATCTCAATAATTTCGCATTCAAGTTTTGCCGCAGCGGAGTCAAATGCATCACGCAGTTGAGCGATCATCTGTCCGTCAAATAGCTTACGTCGATACTTTGTCGTAAAGATCAGAGGCAC
>NZ_MIIZ01000984.1:0-1457 GCF_001743005.1 Shigella sp. FC1967
CGTAAAATGCAATCCCCCCTACAATCGCTTGAATATTATTATTTCCTGTTATTTTTTTTTGCGTGCTCAATGATAGATTCAATACCCGAATGACTACAATATTTCCATCTATGGCTTTTTTAGCACGTTGTAATGCAGAAGGTGTTGCACAGCGTAAAATGCAATCCCCCCTACAATCGCTTGAATATTATTATTTCCTGTTATTTTTTTTTGCGTGCTCAATGATAGATTCAATACCCGAATGACTACAACCAGTGATAATGACTAGGCCTTTTTTTCCTTGCCAAACAAGAAAGCTATCATCAAGAACGTAATCATCTTCTTCACCTAATTCATGAATAATAACACCATAGCGTTTATTCACTTGGCGTTGAGTCACTTCTCCTGAATAGATAAAATTTTCCTCTAAGAGTAGCGGGGCTTGTGTTAATTCAAAAGAAAACTGTGATTCGAGTTTTACACGATCAAATAAAGGTGCTAACCGTTTAAATTTGATATTTTTATTGCCTAAAAACAGTGCTGAATAGCGAACAGAAAACAAATGAGGATGAGCAATAACTCTTGGTTTATGGGTAAAAAAAATCTGTTGGCAAACGAGTCAATCCACCAAAATGATCATAATGCCCATGAGACACAACAATCGCTTTCAATGTAGTTAAATCAATACCCATTTTTTTTTGCATTTGAAATAAAGGTAAGATCTTTTCCAGTATCAAAGAGAATTTTTAGCTTGGCATTCATCATCTTCTAACAATAATGACAAACCAGGATAATGGTTAAGTTCAGGATTAATCGATTTGTTTTCTAGTAATGCGGTGATCGTTAACATAGGGATTTTTTTAATTATTATCAGGAGATAACTTAATAGTAATTAAAAAAAGTTTTTGTTCCAAATATAAAAACTGCTAATTTGTGCGATTACCTTACCTTTTTACTTGTAGAGTCGCTGTTACGTGTGCACAAAACATAACAGCGATATAACTAAATCCTGTAAATATTCTTATTTATTGCATCTAAGCCTATTAGATTTATCGTGCCCCCAACTACCTCACCACCATAACAGAACGTTTTGCATAAACGTGTAATATCTGCGGCAGTTGAGCCAATATGATAAGAATCATCTTCAGGATTATGTGAGCCAATCACAATTAAATCCGCATTTATTTCATCAGCAATCTGTAATATTGCATCTCGTGGTGTACCAATACAAATGTGAGTTTGCATTCTGTCATCAGGTAAATCAAAACGCTCGATTATTTTTTTAAGCTCTTTTTCCGCTGACGTTTTTAAGCATCCTTGATCCAATTGATCGCCATTCATAACAAGTCGATAATAAGAAGATTGTGGAAGTTTTAGGAAGTACATACAAAATGAACATAAGGATCTTCATTTTTTGCAATATTTTCCACTTAACGGAATTTGCTTTGGTTCATCAGGTTATTCTTCTATCAATATCA
>NZ_MIIZ01000985.1:0-1439 GCF_001743005.1 Shigella sp. FC1967
AATTCCCATTGGAAAGCGCTCATTACAGCAAATTCACAACTGCCTTATCAGTTAAAAGCCTCACCTTTAGGCTTAAATTCAAAACGTATTTTACAATATACTGTGGCGACCGCCATGACGCTGTGGGGCATTGGCATGGTAGTTTCTTACTTTATGAATCGCCAATTAATTACCCAAAGTCAGCAACAAGCGCAATTAGCAACGGACAATCACCAATCTGAACTTGCCCGCTTACAAGCCCAGTATGGCTTACAACAAACTCTCGGCTTATTGAGTCACCGAGAAAAAAACGCTGTGCCATTTTGGCTACGCTTTGGATTAAGTCGTAATAACGCATTGCTTAATCATCTGTGGCCCGTTTATAGCCAATCCATGTTGCCATTATTACGGGATTCAACTCAGCATCATCTTGAATCTTATCTGCAAGCATTTATGCAGCTCCCTCCTGAAAGTGAGGAACGAATTGAAGGCGCTCAATCGGCTTATCAAGCATTAAAAGCCTATTTAATGATGAGCGACCCCTCTCGTATCGAACCGGTTTTTTTTACTGAAAGTGTACTCAATATTTGGCATCAAAATGAAGATCTAAAAGAGGGTGAATGGCAAACCTTAGGCACAGAATTATTAACTTTCTATGCTTCTCAATTACCTTATCACGAGGAGTGGATAATTAAGCCTAATCGTACTTTAGTTGCTGGAAGTCGCACTATTCTTATTCGTCAAATTGGTCAACGTAATGGCGAATCTGCGCTTTACCAAAAAATCTTACAACAGGCACAGCATAACTTCGCAGAGATGACATTAGATGATATGACCGGTGATACCGATGTCAGTTTCTTACTCAGTACCTCTGAAACCATACCGGGGATTTTTACACGTAAAGCGTGGGAAGAATCGATTGAACCTGCTATCAAAAAAGCAGTTCATGAAAGACGAGAAGAAATCGATTGGGTATTAAGTGACACACAAAAAGAGACCGATATTGATATCTCTCCCGAAAAACTACAACAAAATCTGACAGAACGCTATTTTAATGATTTTTCAGGCAGTTGGTTAAGCTTTCTCAACGGATTACACTGGCGAGAAACACAAAATTTATCCGATACGATTGATCAACTCACATTAATGAGCGATGTCAGACAGTCTCCTATTATCGCCCTAATGAATACACTTTCTTATCAAGGTAAAACGGGTCGTCAGCAAGAAAAATTAGCTGACTCTTTTGTGAATTCCGCCAAAGACTTGTTAAACAAAGAGCAACAACCTGTCATTAGCCAAAAAGCCGAATTCACAGGTCCTCTAGAGCCTGTTTTTGCACCGATATTGGCGTTTACTGATCCGCAATCTTCAGCACAAAATAGTGATGCATTGAGCTTACAAGCCTATCTTACTCGCGTGACAAGAGTGCGCTTAAAACTCCAACAAGTGGTGAATGCCCC
>NZ_MIIZ01000986.1:0-1435 GCF_001743005.1 Shigella sp. FC1967
TATTTTTATATAGGTAAAAATCTTTAATTTCAGATAAATGATAATCTATAAATGATTTATATAAATAATCGAGGATCTCATGAGATAAATGATTGGCATTATTATAAAAAATATTTTTTATAATTCTGGAAAAAGAACCAATAGAATTAGGATTATCAGATAAATTTATATCTAAATATCTATTATTTAAATTACAGTAATAATACCTACTGCAAATCACATCTTGTTTTTTAAAATCTAAATAATATTGCATCCCAATTAAAAAAAAGTTGTTTTTTAATATATTATCAATACTGTTATTTAACATTTTCAACCTTTATCATTTGAAAATGCCCAAGTATCTTCAAAATGCCAAAAATCAATATCTAACATATTGGTTTCTATACGAAATCCACCAAATTTATTTTTTAGTTAGTCTCTCGCTACTTAAGAATTCTAAAAGACGGGTAAAATCGTTTCTATCACCATTAAACACGAGATCAATATCTGAAGGCGTATTGTGTAATTCGATATCACGCACAACACCACCGAAAGCATAAATATTTGATGAATCAAATAAATTTACTTTATTCATAATCAAAGAAAGCGCGGTGTTATTTAACGATTCTTCATAAAAGAAAACGAAAAACTTTACCACTTAAGCGCTCTCTATTTGTTGTGAATTGGCGCGATATACTCATTTTATTATCTTATCAATTTTATGATATTTAATGAATTAGTATATAACTAAAGCCGTTTTTTTCAAATTGCTCATCATAAAGTGGTTTAAGCTCATTATGTAATGAAATTAAATAGCTATCCGTCACCCCAGATATAGTGTCGGCAAGCAATTGAAATTCTTGATATAATATAGTTAACTTTTCTTTATTCTCTTTGTTTTCAAATACACGTCGATAATTTTCAGATATTCGTTTATATGCATAATCACCAAAAAATGTCTTAGAATATTGAGGGTTATCTTTATTACCATTACCATGAATGCCAATCCATAGCATATCCATTAAATTATTTATATAATGGGAGCCTTCAACTTCTAGTTTAAGAACTTCTTTATTTCTGTATCCAAATATTTTATCAAACTCTTTTAATGCCTTACATAATAAGTAGGAATCACTTTTTTGAAATAATATCTTTGCTTTTGAATACTCCATTTTTAATATCATTATGATTTTTTTATAAAAAGCAGATGATACAGAATTAATCATAATTCTAATCGCTTCAACCCTAAACATTTGCATGCTAATATCATCAATTTCGTAAGGTGTTAAATTTTCATCACAATTTACAAATTCAATATATTTCTTTCTGGATTTTTTTTATTAAACTATTTAATAGTGTAATTTCACAAGAGTATTTAGATATGTCTTCAATATTGTTTTTATAATTCTCAAGAAATGAAAATAAGTCATTAATTGAAGCTAACCCTTTTTTTATT